>JACCSM010000304.1 GCA_013698525.1 Rubrobacteraceae bacterium | reverse complement strand
GCTGGTAGAGTGCGGATTTTGGGGGATGCTGTGGGGGTCGGCCTGGTGTGAGCAAGAAACCGAAGAGGGCGCTGACGCGCAGGGACTTCTTGAAGACCGCCGGGGCCGGTGTGGCCGGGGCTTCGCTGCTCGGCGCGGCCGGGTGTACCGGCGTCGCCGACAAAGTGCCGCGGCTGCCCGAGGAGTACCTCCCTGGCGGGGGAGCCGGGCCCAACGTATTACTAGTGATCATAGACAGCCTGAGGAAGGACCACGTCGGCGCCTACGGCAACGACTGGATACAGACACCCACCCTCGACGCCCTCGCCGAGGAGAGCCTGCTGTTCACCCAGGCCTACCCCGAGGCCATGCCCACGATACCGGTGAGGCGCGCCATCCATACAGGGATGAGGACCTGGCCCACCCGACCCGTGTTCTTCGGGTGGAAGCCGATACCCTCAGTACAGACTACGGTGGCCGAGATCCTTGCGAAAGAGGGCTTCGGCACCTACCTCGTGACCGACACCTACGTACAGTTCCCCATGAACTTCGGCCGCGGCTTCGAGGCTTACCAGATGATCCGGGGCCAGGAAAAGGACCCCTACAAGAATCCCTCCTCTATCTCCGAGGAGGAGATGCGCCGCCGCTACCTCATCCTTGGGGAGGGCAAGAAGGCCCGCCAGTACCTGGCCAACGTGCAGGGCCGCAAGGGTGAGGAAGACTGGTTCGCCCCAAGGGTGTTCTCGGACGCCATGGACGTACTCGAGGTGGCCGCCGGGGAGAACCGTCCTTTCTTCCTGGTGGCGGACTGCTACGACCCCCACGAGCCCTGGGACCCGCCTGAAGAGTACGTCAGCCTCTACGACGAGGGCTATAAGGGCAAGGAGCCCCTGGACGACAACTACGGCAGCGACGACTATCTCACCGACCGCCAGCTCCTCAGGTTGAGGGCGCTCTATGCTGGTGAGGTCACCATGACGGACCGTTGGCTCGGGAAGTTTATCGAGAGGGCACACGAGCTCGGGGTGATGGAGCGGACCCTGTTCGTAGTCGTCTCCGACCACGGCCACCTCCTCGGGGAGCACGGCTACACGGGGAAGCTCGCCTACGCCCTCTACCCCGAGCTGACAGATATCGTCCTCATGGTGAGGCACCCGCAGGGCGAGGGGGCCGGCAAGAGCAGCGACTTCTACGCCTCGACCCACGACGTCGCGCCAACGATCCTGGGCTTCCTTGGGGTGGAGCAGCCCGAGCCCATGGACGGGCAGGACCTGGCGCCCATACTGGAGGGTAAGGAGCCCCCGCGACCGAGGGACCACTTCACCCAGGGCTACAAGAACTACGTGTGCTGCAGGGATGAGCACAGGGTGATGTTCTGCCGCAGCGACGGGGCCGACGCACACCTCTTCGATGCCGTAAACGACACGGACCAGAGAAGGGACCTTGCCGAAGCCGAGCCCGAGACGGTTAAGAGGATGTACGAAGAATACGCCCAGAAAGACGCCGCAGGGCGGCTTCCTGGTTTCGGCTAGAGCGTGTCTGGTGAATCACAAGGACAGCCAGATGGCGGTGGCGGCTACAGGTTCTTGAAGTACCTCGCTATCGGCAGGAGGACGTAGCCGGCCTTCTCATATGTGCGGCGTGCCGCGGCGTGCCCAGGGTCTCCTCCCGTCTCGACCATCGCTACCGTCAACCTGGCGTCCTTGAGCCTGTCGAGCGCGAACTCGGTTAGGGCTGTTCCGATGCCACCGCCCTGGTAGTCGGGGTCGACGGCCAGCATGGAGACCTCACCCATGCTGCGCTCGGACTGATGAAGCTCGATCGCCACGAAGCCGACGGCGGCCTCGTTCGCCTCGGCGACCCACACCCGCCCCTTTTCCGCAGCGCAGACGTCCTGCACCGCCCGCCGCTGATCTTCTCGCCAGTCCGGATGCAACCGCCTGAAAATCTCGGAACCCAACGCCCGCTCGAGAGACGCGAAGACCGGCGCCCACGCCCTAAGCGAGAGGTCGACCACCGCCTCGGTGTCTCGATCGTCAAATGGTCGAATCCGTGGCCGCATGGACTACGCACCTCCCGACACCAACGAAAATCGAACCCGTCCGCACGACACGCACGCCACGATTCTACGCGCGGAAGGTTCTGCGTGCAGGAGATTGCATCGGGGAGGAGGGCCGTCGCGCGGCCCGGGCTCGACGCCACGGCTTTCCCTTACGAGTCTGAGGCGCGCTACCGTCTCTTGGAGACGGTCAGGCAGTATGGGAGAGAGAAGCTAGAGGAGTAGGGGGAGGAGCCGGACGTTCGGCGGCATCACGCAGACTTCTTCCTCGAGCTTGCGGAGCAAGTGGAGCCATTGATCAACGGCAAGGATCGCGGGTTTTGGCTCGAGCGGTTGGATGCTGAGCACGACAACTTCAGGGCGGCGTTAGCCTGGACCCGGGAGGAGGCGCAAGTCGAGATGGGACTACGCCTGGCAGGCGCCCTGTCGTGGTTCTGGTACCACCGCGAGTACTGGAGCGAGTGGCGAAGATGGCTCGACGGGGCGCTGGCGATCCGGGAGCGCGCCGGGGGGGTCGAGGTGGACCGCGGCCAGGGCGAAGGCGCTCTCCGGCGGGGGGTTTCTGGCCTGGATGCAAGGAGATCAGGACACGGCGCGCTCTCAGCTGGAGGAGAGCGTGGCACTATGGCGGGAAGTAGGAGACAAGCAAAGGTTGGCCCAGGCGCTGCGTTTCCTGAGTGGAAGCTTCGAGTCTCGAGGCGACTACGCGGCGGCCCGCCCCCTGGCCGAGGAGAGCGTGGATCTGTTCCGGGAAGGGGAAGACACCTTTGGCCTCGGCATAACGCTGAGCAGGCTAGGCATCACCGCCCTGGCCCAGGGAGACCACGCGGCGACGATGGTCGCCCTCGAGGAGGGTGTGAAGATCTGCCGGGAGATCGACGACGATTGGGCCCTCGCCCTGGCGCTGAGGAACCTGGGGATCGGGGCCTTCAGGGAGGGTGATCACAAGGAGGCCGTGGCGCGGCTCGCGGAGAGCCTGACCGTGCTCCAGGAGACTGTGAACCCGCTCTACATGCAGAACCTGGAGCTCCTGGCGGCGGCTGTCTCGATGCAAGGCAACCACAGGCGGGCGACGTTGCTGTTCGGGGCGGCTGAAGCCCTGCGCGAAGCGGACGGTGCTTTCATGCTGCCGCTGTACCGCGCTGAATACGATCACGGCGTAGCCGCCGCGCGCGCCGGACTGACCGAGGCGACCTTCGACGCGGTGTGGTCACCGGGAAGTGCGATGACCCCAGAAGAGGCAGTCGAGTATGCGCTGGGAACAGAAGAATCCGCTGGGCTCCCATCCAAGGACACCGCCTTGCTCTCGGCCCGCGAGGTGGAGGTCCTCGTGCTCGTGGCCGAGGGGATGACCGACCCCCAGGTAGCAGAGAGGCTCTACCTGAGCCCCTGCACCGTAGGCCAGCACCTGCGCTCTATCTACCGCAAGCTCGGGGTGCCATCAAGAGCCGCTGCCGCAAGAGAAGCGCTTCAGCGCGGCCCCATCTAACCTGCTCTAGACCCTTTCACTCCGCGGCAAGAGGGCGTGGGCACCATCTAGTTCATTTGTACTACGTAACCTTGCTTACTCTCCTCCTTCCCCGCCGAATGCGTAAGGCTACGGATGCCACCTCCTGCCCCACCCTCTACCGTGTTTATCAAGAACAAAGTCAACCGGGCGGGGCACACAGAGAGTCCCAGAGAAGGAGACCTTCCCCGCCCCCCAAGAAGAGGACGGAAGGAGCGAGGGTGATGGAGCAGCAGAAGATGGTGAAGGTCTCCGTGGAGGTCAGAAGCGGTACGGCCCGCTTCAGAGTAGGCGTCCAGGCGCGGAGCATCAGGAAGGCTTTGAGCATGGTGGGAGGGAGGTACCCGCAAGGCGAGGTCAGGGTCGTGTTCCCCATAGAGTCCAGTGGATTCTTCGTCGAGGAGCCATCGGCCCTGGCGAGGATAGTCGGCACCGAGCAGGCCCACCAGGAGGCTGCCTGAGAATCTTCGAGAAAGGAGGCGAGCAGATGAGATAAGCGAGCACGAACAAAGACAGAGATGCAGTTCTTTGGCGACCATCAAGCCGACCACGCCACTGCCGGTCATAACCGATCAGGTGACCATAAACGGCTACACCCAGGCAAGGGCGCATCCTAGCGCCAAGGTCGTGGGCAACGACGCTGCCCTCAAGGTCGAGCTCGACGGGACCAGCGTGCCTTTTGCGAACGGGCTGGAGATCTCCAACTCGGACGGCAGTGTGATCAGGGGCCTGGTCATAAACGGCTTCACCACAGGCATCGCGATACACGGTGACTCTGTCGGGAACCGCATCGAGGGCAACTTCATAGGCACGGACGTCACGGGCACCCTCGACCGGGGCAATCGCACCAACGGCGTAATCATCTCCGGGGGCGCCTCCGAGAACGTGGTTGGTGGCTCGACGCCGGACAAGCGCAACGTCATAAGCGGCAACGGCGACATCGGCATCGTCCTCATCGACTCGGACGCCAACCTGATCAAGGGCGACTACGTGGGCACCGACAGAACCGGCACCAAGGACCTGGGCAACGACGACCTCGGCGTCTTCATTGGTGACGCGTCCGGCACAACGGTCGGGGGTACCACGGCAGCCTCCCGCAACGTCATAAGCGGCAACAGCTTCGACGGCATAAGCGTTGCGACCTCGCAGGGGACAAAGGTGCTAGGCAACCGCATAGGCACCACCGCCAATGGTACCGGCGCCCTGGGTAATGGCCTTGTAGGCGTGTCCTTATTCAACTCTGCCTCCGACACCTTGCTCGAAGACGGCACCTCCGGTGGGTCCAACACCATAGCCTTCAACGGTAGCGACGGAGTGGCAGTCTTCGCTAGCGCAGGCACAGGCAACGAGGTCTCGCGCAACTCCATCTTCTCTAACGGCGGGCTTGGCATAGATCTGGTGGGTCCGGGCGAAGACGGCCTCTCGAACGTCCCCACCCCCAACGACGCTGGCGACGCTGACCCTGGAGCCAATAACCTCCAGAACAAGCCACTCATAAACTCGGCAAAGACCGTCTCTGGCAAAACAACCATCCAGGGTCAGCTCGACAGCATCCCCAAACTCGATGGTGTAGTCCAGACCTACACAATCGAGTTCTACTCAAACCCTCAAGACACAAACGAGGGCAAGAAGTTCTTCGGAGAGAAGAGCATTACGACGAGCGTAGACGGACTGCGCACCTTCACCTTCTCCCCTACCACGGCGGTTTCGGTAGGGCAGACGATAACGGCTACGGCGACCAGGGCATCGACGCATGACACCTCCGAGTTCTCGGCGCCGAGGAAGGTAGCGGCGTTCTAAAGGAGCGAAACGAAAGTCAACCAACGGGGGAGGGGCCACGCGGCTCCTCTCCCAGGAGGAAAGAGCACCGTAGATGGTGAAGAACAACCGAAATGACGAGAGTAGGATAGGGACGAGACCAGGGAGATCCCCGGCCTCGTACATGGTCGCGTGACGACTCTATGGGAACGAGGAAAGATCATGGCAAATAGCGGAAGGGTCCTGATCACCGGCGCAACCGGCAAAGTCGGGAGCGCACTGCTCGACAACCTGGCCAACGACGACATCGAGCTGCGGGCGCTCGCCCACGACGAGTCGGAGGCTAAATCGCTAGAGGGTCGGGGCGCAGAGGCCGTCCTCGGCGACTTCCTCGAGCCTGAGACCCTACGTCCTGCTCTCGAGGGTGTGGGCACGGTCTTTTTGCTGACCCCGATCCACCCGCAGCAGGTCCATCAAGCGACGAACGTGATCGAGGCGGCCAGAGGGTCGGGCAACGATCCGCGCATCCTGAGGCTCTCGGTCCACCAAGCCTCACACCAGTCCCCAACCAGGATCAGCCGCCAGCACGCCGAGATCGAAGACACCCTGGCAGCATCCGGGCTGCCATACACCCTCCTGCGGCCCCAATCGTTTATGCAGAACACCCTTATGGCCGCCCCGACTGTCGCCTCGGAAGACAGGATCTACCAGCCGATGAAGGAAGGTAGGCTCGGGATGATCGACGCCAGGGATATAGGCGAGGCGGCCGCGAAGGTCATTACCGAAGAGGGCCACGAGGGCAAGACCTACACCCTGACGGGTCCGGCCGCCATCTCCTTCCACGACATCGCCGGGGCATTGAGCGAGGTCTTGGGCAAGGAGGTGACTTACATCCCCGTCCCTCTGGAGAAAGCGAAGGAAGCTATGCTCAGCAGGGGCATTCCGGAGTGGATGGCGGATGCTCTAAACGAGTACGCGAAGGCCCACAGCGAGGGTTACAGCGACTGGACGACCGACGACTTCGAGCGGCTCACGGGCCATTCCGCTACCTCTTACAAGGAGTTCGCCAGTGACTTCGAGCGGGTGTTCCGCGGGGGGTGATACGTAATCCGTTAGATCGCTTATGGTCGAACGTGTGGAGCGCCTAGCGCAGTGGATTCCCGCTTTCGCGGGAATGACGTATTGGAGGGCCTCGGCGTAGTGCCCGCAGAGCGAGCCCGAGCGCGGTTCCGTTCGAACGGACTCGGCATAATGGCACAAAGAAGGGAAAAATCGGCGGAGTGGCTTGACCTCGACATGATACTGGTCTACTGTCTTCCGATGCCTATTAATTCAGTAGACAAAATGGATAATTGGCCTGGTGGCATGCTCTCATGACGTTACGGCGTATCCGGGTATCATGCGTGGAAGGTCCGGAAGGGTCCGGAACACTAACCCTGTTGAGTACGAGAGAGAGGCGCATGTGACACAGAGCAAACCCGTTGCGTTGTGGGCTGTACCCCGTTCGATATCTACTGCGTTCGAGAGGGTCTTTGTGGAGAGGGACGACTTCGAGGTTTTGCACGAGCCGTTTTCGGCCTCTTACTATTATGGAGAGGATCGCCCGAGCGACCGCTTCGCGGACGCCGAGCCGAAGGCTGAGTACAGTTACGAGCGGGTGCTCGAGGACGTCTTCAGGCCGCGCGAGCAGCGTGTTTTTCTCAAGGACATGGCCTACCACGCAAAGAAGGTGTTGAGTCCCGAGTTCGCCTCGCGGTTCGTCAACACCTTTATCGTGAGGGACCCGAAGTACGTGTTGGTGTCGCTTTACAAGATGTGGCCTGACTTTTCGCTGGAGGAGACCGGCTACGAGGATTTGTACAGGCTCTTCCGTTATGCGACGGACGCGGGGGAGGACGTCGCCGTCGTAGACGCGATGACCTTCTCGGAGAACCCTGCTTGTGTGCTTGCCGCCTACTGCGAGCACCTCGAGGTGCCTTTCAGGTCAGGCTCCCTCACGTGGGAGTCAGGGGACGTCAGTAATTGGGACGATTGGGAGGGATGGCACGAGGATGCCGAGAGCAGCACCAGTATAGAGCCGGCCGAACGCAGGGACCCCGAGCTGCCCGAGGAGCTCGAGGCCGCCTATGAGCACTGTTTGCCCTACTACTACGAGCTGGCCGCGCACGCGATCCCATCCGTGGCGCAGCTCTCAGCCAGGGACGCCGGAAGACGAGAAGACGAAAAGGAGAAGATCTTGCTCAGAACAGAGAACGCGATAGCTCCACACGGGGGCGAACTCATAGAACGCGTGGTCCCCGAGGAGGAGCGCAGGGAGCGTTCGATGGAGGCCGCGGAGCTACCGAAGGTGCCCTTGAGCCCGCGGGCCCTATCCGACCTGCAAATGATCTCGACCGGCGTCTTCAGCCCCCTCGAAGGGTTCATGCTGCGTGAAGAGTACGAGGGCGTGGTCGAGGACATGCGCCTCGGGAGCGGCCTCGCCTGGAGCCTGCCAATCACGCTGTCTGTCGACGAAGAGCAGGCCGGCGGTCTCACGGAGGGCTCCGAGGTGGCCCTGGTTGACGGTACCGGGGAGCCTGTAGCCACCATGGTGCTCAGGGAGCTCTACGGCTACGACAAGGAGCGCGAGGCCAGGATGGTCTACAGGACGACCGACGCCGACCATCCCGGCGTCGCCGCGGTCTACAGGCAGGGCGACGTCCTGCTCGGCGGCGAGGTAGAGCTCTTGCGCCCGCCTGATGAGGGGCGTTTCCCCCGCTACTATTACACGCCAGCGCAACTCAGGGCCTCGTTCGCCGAGAAGGGTTGGAAGCGGATCGTCGGTTTTCAGACCAGGAACCCTGTCCACCGGGCGCACGAGTACATCCAGAAGAGCGCCCTCGAGACGGTAGACGGGCTACTCCTGAATCCGCTCGTCGGGGAGACCAAATCGGACGA
>JACCSM010000270.1 GCA_013698525.1 Rubrobacteraceae bacterium | reverse complement strand
AGCGATGTGCGCGTCCCTGCCGAGCCCGGCACGTTCCGGATGATCTTCGGGAAGCGGGCGTTCTTCGGCTACGCGGTTCATCCCTCCGGCGAGGTGTGGTGGTTCGCCAACCCTCCACGCGCCAACGAGCCCACGAGCGCGGAGCTCGCCGCTATCAGCACGGAGCAGTGGAGGAAAATGTTGGTGGACCTCTTCGCCGAGGACGACACGCCGGCCGTCGAGATCGTCAGCTCCACCCCCGGTGGGCTCTCTGGTTGGGCGACCTACGACCTCCCCTCAGTCCCGACCTGGCGCAGGGGAACGATGATCGTCATCGGGGATGCCGCGCACGCCACCGCCCCTTCCTCGGGACAGGGTGCGTCCATGGCCATCGAAGACGCCGTCGTGCTCGCCAGGTGCCTGCGCGACCTGCCGGACATCGGGCCGGCCTTCGCAGCCTACGAGCGGCTGCGCCGCGCACGGGTTGAACGCATCGTCGCGCACGGGGCGAGGACGAGCAACAGCAAGGCCGCCGGGCCGGTCGCGCGGGTGTTACGCGATCTGATGATGCCCGCGATCCTCAAGCGCGTCGCCAACGGCGGGTCCCTCGCGTGGATGCACGATTACCACATCGACTGGGATGCGAAGGTGGCGTAACGAGAAGGCCAGCCACTCAGTGCGGCTGATCGTGGTGATGCTTGCGGCTATTGGTTCGTCATGGCGTCGTACCGTTTCTGGAGTTCCTTGCGGGAGATGTCCTCGATGTGCGTACCGATGTACCAGACGTGCCCGAAGGGGTCCGTGACCCCGCCGCGGCGGTCGCCGTCTTCGCTGTTCTCGACCGGCATCAACTCCGTCGCCCCCGCCGCGATCGCCCTCTCGAACACCGCGTCAGCGTCCTCGACGTAGAGAAACATATGCACCGGCGAACCGCCAAACGATTGCGGGCCGACCATGCCGAAGTCGGGCGCCTCATCGGTGAGCATGACGGGCGAGTCGCCGATCACGACTTCAGCGTGCCGGACGCGCCCGTCCGGGTCCGCCCAGCAAAAAATCTCCGTCGCCCCGAACGCTTCCTTGTAGAACTCGATGGCGCCAGAGGCGCCGTTGATCGTCATGTACGGCGTCACGGTGTGGAACTCCTCCGGTACGGGGTTGACTTCGCCGCTCATACGCCCCCTTTCCAAGCTCAGGCCATCAATCGCAATGCGAGTGTACGCACAGACTGCCACGTTCCCATTACCGAATCCCGCCGTCTGGAGGACGATTTTGCGGATTTCGTGGTGGCCAGGTTATCCTCTCGGGACAGGCGTTCCCGTACTCTCATCGAGCGCGAGCCGGAGCGTACCGGTGAGTTCCGAAGGATCCGCCCAACGCACCAGGATCTCGGGAGTGCCGTGCCATCCGGCACAATCACGCAGCGCGTCGGCGAGCCCGGAGACGAGGTCGTCATTCACCAGCGTGTCCGGCTCCAGGTGTACAGCCTTGACCTCGAAGACGTTCTGCTTGCGGTGGGCCTTGGCGTCGAGCCTGCCAACTAGGGCGCCGTGGTGCAGTATCGGGAGTGAGTAGTAGCCGTACCTGCGGCGGGCCGCCGGGGTGTAGACCTCGATCTTGTAGTCGAAGCCGAAGAGTTCCGAGGCCCGTGCCCGGTCCCAGACCACAGGGTCGAACGGGGATAACAAGGTCGTAACGGAAGACTGCAACCCGCCGGATAGGATCTTCTCGGCGAGCCTCGCGTTGTCGGAGTGTACGTAGGCCGGCTCGTCGAAGTCCTCTATCGTGGCCCGCAGGAGTGAGCCATCGTCGGCCAATTCTTCGAGCAGCCCGGCGGCGCCCTTCTTGGGCGTGCGGAAGTAGTCGGGGACCCAGCGGGCAAAGGCGACACCGAGCGCACGAACCGCTCTGAGAGCCAGCGCCCGTCGCACCTCCTGTTCGGTCGGGGCGAGGGCGTCTTCCCAGTCCGGCAGCGCGTTCGCCAGCACGCGCTCGCGCAGGTCGTAGACGCGGTGGAAGTTCTCGCGGCGGGAGATCATGAGCTCCCCTGCTGCGAACAGGTGCTCGAGCGCCCGCTTCTCGGGCTTCCACTCCCACCAGCCTCCGGCCTTCCCGTCGGTGCGCGCGAACTCCGCAGAGCGCACGGGGCCGTTGTCGTTGACGCGCTCCATCACGTGCTGGATCTCCTCGTGGTGGGCCCGCATCCAGCCCCTGGTCTTCTCCCCTCCATCGATCATGAGCCTGCGGTAAAGCCCGTAGTCCTCGATCGGAATGAAGCACGCCGCGTGCGACCAGTACTCGAACAGCGCCCCCTCCGCCAGAAGCTCGTCCAGCCAGCGCGGCTCGTAGGAGCCCAACCTGCTCCATAGCACCAGGTAGGGGCTGCGCGCGACGACAGAGATGGAGTCGATCTGCAACACCCCCATCCGCCGAATGATCCCCCGAACATCATCCTTCGTGGCACGCTTCAGCCCGGAGCCCAACCCCTGCGCAGCGAGCAACATCGCCCGCGCCGTCTCAACCGAAAACTCTATGGGTCCCACCTCCAGTCGACCGTCGACAACCGTCTAGTTATACGGCAATCGATGCGATCTAACGAAGATTGAATAGGCATCAGGCATCGGGTTACAGGTTTCAGGTTTTTCTGTGGCCTATCCAGGCAGCAAGCTCTGGCCCATCAAATACTCGTCGGCCTGTCTCGCGGCTTTGCGACCTTCGGCGATAGCCGTGACGATCAGATCAGCACCCAGCCGGGCGTCGCCGGCTACGAAGGTGCCTGGCGCTTTGGTGCCGAAGCCGTTCTCCGAGTGTATGGCGCCCGTCTCGGTGTAGCCGAGGTCCATCT
>JACCSM010000250.1 GCA_013698525.1 Rubrobacteraceae bacterium | reverse complement strand
CGCCGATGCCCGGGAACCTCAAGGCATACCCGGTGGTCGCCCAGCTATTGAGGGAGCACGGCGTCGAGCTGGGGCGGGAGCACTTCGAGGGCACCGAGGAGTACGCGGAGCTCGAGCGTGCCGCTCCCGGGGCGGGCCGCTCGCTGGCATCCTCGCAGTTCGGCAGGCCGCGCGCCGGAGGAGGCGACGAAGCGCTGAAGGAGTCCGTTTTGCTCTGGTCGGCAGACCTCGTGGAGGTGGGCGCGGCCCTTAAGCGAGGGTCCGGAGGTGATGCACGCCCTCCCGGCCCTTATTCAGCCGAGTGCGTGGAATGCGCGTTCGGCGATGTACGGAGGTTAGTCTTGCTCAGTAAGAGCCGCCTCGGCACGCGCTTTGAGGGCGTAATTCATCTCCTCAAACCCCCGCTGCGTGTTGCTCTCAAGGCTCCGGGCGAACAGGGGAACGAGCAGACCCTTGAACGATTCTCGCTGGACGAATCGAACACGGTTCTCTTCCAGCGCCTCGATGGTGAAGGAGTGCTCACCATCGAACACACCAGGCACCAGTAGGTGACCTAGCCACCGCAGCTCGCGGTTGGGTTCAGCCGTTAGGACCTTGGGCCTGAAGGTCATGGCCCGTCCGCCGGGAGGCTCGAGGCGTGCTTGGAGGCGCTCCCCGGGAGCGGGCTGGCCGCTTATGCTGCGGATGAAAGGATTCCACTGAGGGTAGGAAGCGAAATCGGTAAGCAGCTCCCACACGTGCTTAGCGGGGGCATCGATCTCGATCTCAGAATGTAGTTGCTTCATCTGATCCAGCTCCTACCCTCTCAAGGGTCCCTTTGTATGTTTATTCCCGCAGCTGCCATCGACAAGCCACCTTATATGATTTATTCACCCAAGTGCGTGGAAGGAGAGTTCCGAGAAGTTGGCATGCCCTATCTTGCATAGATTGACGCCCGAGTGCCCTTCGGGGCGAGCCATCCGCCTCCCGAACGCAACGGGCCGCAATGCAGAAGCGATTTACCGGCTTGCGTATGACGCCAAGAGAGGAGAAGAGACCACCGGCCTACCTTCGAGTTCCGGCACCGAGTAACCCGGCCTCGATGGCGCGGACGGCGGCCTGGGTCCGGTCCGATACCCCAAGCTTGGAGATTATGTGCTGAACGTGGATCTTGACGGTCCCGCGGCTGACAAGCAGATTCTGGGCGATCTGGGGGTTTGTCTGCCCCTGACTCAGCAGCCTCAACACCTCAACCTCCCTTGGCGTCAGGCTCTCTATCTGCTCAGCCCCTCTCGACTGCCCAGACCCGCTTGAGCCTGCCTGATGCGCCTCAGGTTGGGATGATAGTGACTCGCCCTCCCTCTGTGCTTGCCCGGTCGTCTCCTCGGCTGCCTCTCTGAATGCCCCTCCTGATCCCTCCTCAGATCCTCCCCCATCCCCCTCTCCACTACCACTGCTCTCCCTCGAGAGCCTTACCAAAAGCCTCATCGCAAGCTCCTGGTTCAGTGGCGACTCCCCTTCCAGAGTCCTCCTCACCGCACCCAACAGCCTCTCCCCGCTGGCGTCCTTCAGCACATACCCCGCAGCCCCAGCCTTCACAGCCTCGAAGAGGTAGTCTGGGTTCTCGTGCATGGTCACCATCATCACGCTTGTTTGGGGCATCTCTTGCTTGATCCTCCTGGTTGCCTCCAGCCCATCCATCACGGGCATCCTCACATCCATGAGGACGAGGTCTGGCTTGAGCTCTCTACAGAGGGCGAGAGCCTGTTGGCCGTCTTGGGCTTCGGCTATGACTTCGAGACCGTCTTCACCGGAGAGCATGGTTCTGAGGCCTTCTCTGACGAGGGCGTGATCGTCTGCTATGAGGATGCGTGCCACCTTCGGCAGTGCCGCTCCTTCTCTACTCCCCATTCCATTACCTCCCATTACCATCTATCTGGACCGTCGGTATCTCCGCCACCACTTCGGTGCCTTCTCCCGGCCGGCTGTAAACTTCCAGGTGGCCGCCCAGCAGTGCCACCCTCTCGCGCATGCTCGAGAGGCCCAGACGCTCGCCAGGCCCACCAGCGTCGGTAGCCTTCTCCAGGTTGAAGCCGGGTCCCCAGTCCCGCACGTTTAGGCGGACACAGTTGCTCAGGCGCTTGAGTGTGATCTTCACCCTGGCGGAGGGGGCATGCTTGTGGACGTTGGTGAGGGCCTCCTGTGCGACCCGGAACAGCGCCGTCTCGACCTCTGCCGGCAGACGCTCGTCTCCGAGTGCTTCCTCGTAGTCGACCTGGGAGCCTTGGCTGCTGATCTTCTCGACCTGCAGGCGGACGGCGGCCGCCAGTCCGAGATCGTCGAGCGCGGTGGGCCTCAGGTCGGCTATGACGTACCTGGCCTCGCCAACCGTCTGTTGCACCAACTGCAGAACCCGAGCAAGGTCTTTGCGGCCCTTGTCGGAGTCGGGCGGGTGTTGCCTGGCGAAAGCCTGCAGAAGCTGGTGTGCTCCCGCAGCTGTCTGCGCGAGGCCGTCGTGCACCTCGTAAGATACTTTGCGCCGCTCCTCTTCCTGGGCCGTTATCAGTTTCCTGATCAGATCCTGCAGCCGGTTCTCACGCTCGGCCAGCTCGGCGTAGAGCCGGGCGTTCTCGAGGGCGCTGGCGCCCTGGTTTGCGAGGCTGATCAGGGTCTCCTCATTCTGCCGCTCCATCAGGGCTTCCTGGCCGTAGGCTTCGAGCACGCCGATGAGCCGGTCCCGCACCAGCAGTGGGAGATTCCGGCTCACCAGCTGCTCTCCGTCCGCATCCTCCGGCCGCCGCAGCCTGATGGCCTGAGACTTCCTGGTCTCCAGTACCTTCCGGCGGGCGTTCACGGCCTCGGGAGAGGAGCGCACCTGCCACAATCCCTCCAGACCCGTAGAGCGCCACATGTGCAGTTCTCCCTCTTCGTCGGGGATACTTATGACCGCGGCGGTGAGGTTCGAGACGTGGCGCGCTATCTCGAGTAGTCGCGAGCCGATCTCCTCCCGCTGCAGGCTGGAGCTCAGGATCTGACCCGCTTCGTAGAGACCGAGCAAGGCGTCCAGGCTGCGCTGCAGTCGCTCCGCGGAACGCTTGCGCTCCGTTATGTCGTGGACGATGACGCACAATGCCTCGCCGTCGCCGTAAGGGATCACGCTCGAACCGACCTCGACGTCCACCAGCGAACCGTCTTTCCTGCGGTGGCGCCGCTCCCCGATAAAGTGAACCCTGTCTTCAACGATCTGCCTGACGTAATCGTCGATGCTCTTGCGGTCGTGGGCGACCACATCGTAGAGGGTAAGCCCGAGCCCTAGCATATCCTGGGCTGTATAACCGAGCAGATCGCGGTACGCGGCGTTCGCCTCCAGTATGAGCTTGGTGTCGATGTCGACGACGAAGATCCCCTCGGCGGCCTGCTTGACCACCGTCCTGTAGCGTCCCTCGCTCTGGCGCAGGGCCTCCTCCGTCTCCCTGCGGTCTGTGATGTCGAACTGGACTCCGAGCCAATACAGGGGCTCGCCCTCGTGGTCGCGAACCAGGACAGCCTCGTCGCGCATCCATACGACCGAGCCGTCCCTGGCCAGATGCCTGTATTCCATCTTGAAGGGCTCCCCGGTCCTGGATGTCCTGGCGTCCTCTTCCAGAACCCGCTCGCGGTCGTCGGGGTGTAGTGTCCTCGCGAACAGTCCCTGGTCGGCCATCCACTCCTCGGGCGAGTAGCCGAGCACGGCCTCGATCTGCGGGCTCATGTACAGGAAATCCGTTCCCCGCGCCTTGCTATCGGCGGCCTCCATGTAGGTCATGGCCGGTATATGCTCGACGAGCGTCCTGAAGCGGGCCTCGGCCTCCTTGAGCCGAATCGCCGCCTCCTTGCGCTCGGCGATCTCCCTCTGCGCCTCTTCGTAGAGCTTCGCGTTGTCCACCGCCAGGGCGGCCCGCCTTGCCAGCTCCTCGGCGAGCCTCAGGTCCGTTTTCTCGTAGCGCCGCCCTGACTCCGCCGAGACGAGCGTGATCGCCCCGTGATTCCTCCCCCGCGCGACCATCGGCACGACCATGTAGGACCTCAAGCCCAGTTTGCTCATTATCTGCCGGTGCTCGGGGTCCACGGCGGCCTCGTCCAGGAGCTCCTCTGGTATCTCTGCCATCATGTCCGGCTCGCCGGTCTCGAGCACCTTGCGCACACCCCGCGTCGTGTCGGGGTCCGGCGGGTATCGCTCTTGCAGCTCGTAAGCAAGCGCGACCTTCTCGGGGTCGGAGTGCTCCACAGCGAGCCTCTCGACGGAGCCGTTCTCCTCCATGACGTCGACGGCGCACCAGTCGGCCAGGATGGGCACCGCGAGGCGGGCCACGTTGGCCAGAGTGTCCCTGTAATCGAGCGAAGAAGAGAGCGCCGCGCCGCTCTCGGCCAGGAAGCGCAGCACGTCATCCGCGTGCTTGCGCTCCGTCGTGTCGTGCACCACCATCGAGAAGCCCTTGAGGTTCCCTTTTCTATCCCTGAGGACGGTGATGACGGCGCTCGCCCAGAACGTGGAGCCGTCCTGGCGGACCTTTAGTCCCTCCTCCACGTAACGGCCCTCTGCCAGCGCCGCGCGCAGTACATCTTCAGGATGTCCACGCTCCACATCTTCGTCCGGGTAGAAGGACGAGAAGTGACGGCCCAGGGTCTCCACTTCTGCGTAACCTACTATGCGCCTGGCGCCGTCGTTCCAGGTCGTTACGCGCCCTCCGGGGTCGAGCATGAAGATCGCGTAGTCCTTCACCCCCTCGACCATCAGCCTGAAGATCTCCTCGCTCTCGCGCAGACTCTCCCGATGGCTTCTGGCCTCGAGCGTGCTGCGCTTGGCCCGATCCCTGGCCGAGCGCAGCGATGATGTAAGCACGCTGACCAGAACCCCTTCGAGTACGAACGTGAGCACGTCTATCCCCTCGACGCTGAATCCCGTGAGGGTGCCCCTGGGGTAGAGGAAGAAATAATCTGTCGCCAGGGCACTTACGGCGGTGGCTAGAAGACCGGGTCCCAGCCCGCCGTACCAGGCGCTGACTATGATGGCGCCGAAGACCAGCAGGAACGGCGTGTCCTGCACGGTCAGGGGATCAAGCAGCAGTTTGATCCCTAGTGCGCCACCGACGGCCAGCACCGCCACACCATAGCGCAGAGCTATGTCAACAGGGCGTTTCATGGATACCTGTCATCCTGCTTCCGCGCCCCCGCCCGAGAGAGCAGGCTCGCGACACATGCCATAGCTACTTTCCCCTTCACCTGCCGTGTCCGGGTCCTGCATCCGGCGTCTTCGGCACTGTCGGCTTTACAGGATATCGTGTTCCCCTCTTACACGCTAATTGGTGGATCGAATTATACGTTAAGTGTTCATCGCAAGGCGGGAATGCGGGTGAGGGAAGAGCGGGAATGACGGTCATGCTCGGGAGGTTACCCCCGACGACATGGCATGGCATCCGTTGCTGGACGGACGCTCTCATGCTGGGAGGAAAGGGTGGAGGTTGCGCCCGCCCAGGAGGTGTCACACCGCGGAAGTGATAACGCGCATTCCACATGCCTGACTGAGAGCCGCTGCAATCGGCGGCCTGACAAGCTGAAATGCTGACTAGCTGAAGTGCTGAAATGCTGACAAGCCGCCTGCAAGGCGGCGTGCTGACAAGCTGAAATGCTACTTCAGTGAGCCGTGTTGCGCCGTAGAGTACAATACCTCCGGTTGTTGTAGGGAACAGCCGGTAACGGGAGTACGAGATAGCCAGGCAAGGAAATGAAGCGGCGGGGCGACCCGGGCTGGGGGGCGATTCCATCCCTGGTCTCGTAACCTTCCTGAATACATTCTCGCGGGCGTCGAGCATCGTGGCCATACTCGTCGGCTGCATGGTTCTCGTCGGCTGGACGCTCGCTGTTGGGGCCTTCAGAGGCGTCCTGCCAGGCCCGGTCGCGATGAACCCTCTCTCGGCGGTGGGCCTCGTGTTGGCCGGTGTGTCGGCCTGGCTGCTGCAGGATGAGCAGGCGGAAGGGTGGGGGCGTTGGATCTCACGTGCATGCGCCCTCGTGGTTGCCCTCCTTGGCCTGACCAGGCTGCTCCAGGTGCTTTTCGGCCTCGAACCTGGCATCGACCAGATCCTGTTCCCCGGGAGGCTGGCCTCGGAGGCCGCGTTTACGGGCCTCCCAAACAGGATGGCGTTTGACACGGCGCTCGACTTCGCCCTGATCGGGGGCGCGCTGTGGTTCCTGGACGGGCGGGCCCGCCATGGCCGCTGGGTCTCCCAGTACCTCGCCCTGGCCGTGTTCGTGTTCTCCGTACTTGCTTTCGCCGGCTATGTTTACGGCGTCTCGAATCTGTACGGTAACACCTCCTACATCCCCATAGCTTCGATGACTTTCGTCGTGCTCTCGGCCGGCGTCCTGTGCGCGCGTCCCGAGCGCGGCCTTATGGCCGTCGTCACCAGCCGCAATGTGGGAGGCGTCGTGGCGCGCCGTTTGTTGCCAGCCGCCATCCTGATCCCGCTGGCGCTCGGCTGGCTCAGGCTCAGGGGTCAACAGGTCGGCCTCTACGGCACAGAACTCGGGGTGTCCCTGAACACCGTGGGGAATATGTTCATCATCGCCGCCCTGGTGTGGTGGAGCGCACGCCTGCTCTACAGGATCGACGGCGAGCGGAAACTGGCCGAGGAGGAGATGCTGGCGGCGAGGGAAAGGGCCGAGGAGGCCAACCGCGCCAAGAGCGAGTTCCTGGCGAACATGAGCCACGAGATAAGGACACCCATGAACGGCGTTATTGGCATGACAGACCTCCTTATGGAGACTCCGCTCGACGAGGAGCAACGCGAGTACGCAGAGACGGTGCGCTACTCGGGCCAGAGTCTGCTCGCCATCCTCAACGACATCCTGGATTTCTCCAAGATAGAGGCGGGCAGCCTGGGCCTGGAGACCATAAACTTCGATCTAAGGAGGGAGGTCGAAGAGGTCGCCGCCCTGCTCGCTGGACGCGCCCACGAGAAGGGCCTGGAGCTGGCCAGCTTCGTCGAGCCTGGCACGCCGACCGCTGTGCGGGGCGACCCCTTCCGTCTGCGGCAGGTCCTTACCAACATCCTCGGCAACGCGATCAAGTTCACCGAGGAGGGTGAGGTGACCCTGCGGGCCGAGCTCGTCGAGGATACTCCTGATACGGTCACGGTCTGTTTCGAGGTCAGTGATACGGGCATAGGCATGAGCGAGGAGCAGAGATCCAGGCTCTTCAAACCCTTTACCCAGGCCGACGCATCGACTACCCGCCGCTACGGGGGCACGGGGCTCGGTCTGGCTATCAGCAAGCAACTGGTGTTGATGATGGGGGGAGAGCTAGGCGTGAGGAGCGAGCCAGGCGTCGGCTCCACGTTCTGGTTCACCACGAGGCTCGAGAAGAGGCCGGAGGGCGGGCTGGCGGCCCCCGTCTCCCGCGCGGGCCTGCGCGACCTTCGCGTGCTCATTGTGGACGACCACGAGACCAACCGCCGCATACTGCACAAGCAGATCACCTCCTGGGGCATGAGTGATGGTATGGCAGAGGATGCGGCCGAGGCGCTGGATCTACTCCGGACCGCGGTCGAAAACGGAGAGCCTTACGACCTGGCGGTTCTGGACATGCAGATGCCTGATATGGATGGGATCCAACTAGCCCGCGCCATAAGTTCGGACCCCGCCATCTCTTCTACCAGGCTGGTGCTGCTCACCTCCATAGGCGTCAACATCAACGAAGATGCCCGCAAGGCCGGCGTTGAAGTCGTCCTCAGCAAGCCGGTGCGACAGTCGCAGCTCCACGACTCCCTCGCGACGATGCTTGGCACCCCTACGGAGACGAAGGCCGGACCGTCGCCGGGAGGCGCGGGGCCCGCTCCGCACGCGACCCCGGCGGCCGAAGTCAGGCCGTCCCTCGGCCACGTCCTCCTCGCCGAGGACTACCCCGTAAACCAGATGGTGGCTATAAGGATGCTAGAGAGGTCCGGCTACAGGGTAGATGCCGTGAACAACGGGAGGGAGGCCGTCGAAGCCCTCTCGAATATCCCTTACGCAGCGGTGCTCATGGACGTTCAGATGCCCGAGATGGACGGCTACGAGGCGACAGCCGAGATCCGGCGTCGCGAGGGGTCGGCGCGGCACACCCCGGTAATCGCCATGACCGCCGACGCCATGCAGGGCGACAGGGAGAAAGCCCTGGCCGCAGGCATGGACGACTACATAGCCAAACCGGTGAGGCATGAGGAGCTCGAGACCGTGCTTGGGCGTTGGATCCCAAAGCCCGAACAGGAACCTCCTGCCCTCGACCTCTCCGTGCTCGAGAGCCGGCGCGGACCCCAGGAAGACGGGGAACCGGACAAACTGGGCAGGATCGTCGGGCTCTTCATCGACGACGTCCC
>JACCSM010000284.1 GCA_013698525.1 Rubrobacteraceae bacterium | reverse complement strand
AGCTCACAGACGAGGTAATCGACATCACAGTCGAGCACTCGCTTCGGATCGACTCCCCCCTGACGGCCTTCCCGATCTGGCAGCTCGGAGGGGCGGTCGCGCGCGTGGGCGAGGAGGAGACTGCCTTCGGTGGACGCAGTGCCGGGCATACGTTCAACATCACAGCAATTACCGAGACGGCAGAGGGCTTCGCCGAAGAGCGGGAGTGGGTCCGGAGCTTCTGGTCAGCCCTTGAGCCCTACCACACAAGCGTCTATGTGAACTTCCTGATGGAGGAGGGTGAGGAGCGGATCCGCCAAGCCTACGGGGCCAAGAAGTACGCGCGGCTCAAGTCGTTGAAGCGTCGCTATGACCCCGACAACCTCTTCCGCCTCAACCAGAACATAAGGCCCGACGTCACTGTGTGACGACCTCATATAAGGCACCCTAGCAACAGAGGGAAGGGCCACGACGAACCAATCTCGGCCCTTCCCTTCGCCTATTCACCCGAGTGCGTAGAAGGTAAATTCTGAGAAGTTCGGATGCAGCAGATACTAGACCGGGAGTATCCTTGTTGCATGAGCGAGGAACAGAGGCAGCTTAGGGTCGGGGTGCTGGGCGCGGGGCCGATCTCGCAGGCGGCCCACTTCGAGGCCTGCCGCAAGGCGAAGAACGCTGAGCTCTACGGCATCTGCGACGTGGCTGAGGATCTGCTGGAGAAGGTGGTCGCCATCCACGCGCCCGAGAAAGCCTACGTGTACTACGACGCGATGCTCGCCGACCCTAACGTGGAAGCGGTGATTGTGGCGGTAGCCGACCAGTTCCACGTCCCGATGGCCCTCAAGGCCCTCGAAGCTGGCAAGCATGTTCTGGTGGAGAAGCCGATGGGAACCACCGTCGAGGAGTGCGAGGAGCTCAAGGAGAGGGCGGAGGCGACCGGGCTCGTCTTGCAGGTCGGCACCGAGAAGCGCTTCGACGAGGGCATCGCCTTCGCCCGCGACTTCGTCCGCGAGGAGATGGGCGAGATGATCGCCCTGAAGGCCTGGTACTGCGACTCGACCTACCGCTACACCATGACCGATGCCCTACAGCCCGTGATCGAGGTGAGCGACAAGGCAAGAAGACCCGAGCGGGACCCCAAGGCGGACCTCAGGAGTTACTACCTCTTAGGGCATGCGAGCCACCTGCTCGACACCGCCCGCTTCCTGGGCGGAGAGATAGAGGCCGTCCGCACCCGGTTCGTCGAGAAGTTCGGGGCGTACTGCTGGTTCTCGGAGATCAGGTTTGCGGACGGAAGCGTAGGGCACCTTGACCTGACGATGAAGGTCCGCATGGATTGGCACGAGGGCTTCCAGATCTACGGGGAGCACGGCAGCGTGATCGGCAAGACGTACAACCCCTGGTACTACAGGCCGAGCGACGTGGAGTGCTTTTCGGAGAGGGACGGCCAATACCACATGCCCCTGGGCGCGGACGGCCACTTCTTCCGGCGGCAGGTCGAGGGGCTGGCCGATGCGATACTCGATGGCGCCCCGATGCGCGGGGCGAACGCGGAGGAAGGGCTCGCGGCGATGCGCGGGATGGCGGCGATCGCCCGCTCGGCGGAGACCGGAGAGGCCGTAAGGCTCTCCGACGTCGAAGGTGGTGTCTGAGGTGCGGATCGGAGTCTTCGCCAAGACCTTCTCGCGTTCGTCGCAGGAGGGCGTCTTCGACGCCGTGGCCGGTCACGGCCTCCGCGAGACGCAGTTCAACATGTCGGTGGCTGGCCTGCCTTCTATGCCTGACGAGATAGACCCGACCTTGGCGGACCGGGTAAGGGAGGCCGCTGCCGATCGGAACATCGCCGTGGTCGCCGTCTCCGGGACCTTCAACATGATCCACCCGGACCCCAAGGTGCGTTGGGACGGGTTGCGTCGTCTCGGGGTGCTCGCGGGCGCCTGCGAGCGGCTCGGCATCTCGACAGTCACGCTGTGTACCGGCACCCGTGACCCGGAGGACATGTGGCGCCGCCACCCGGACAACGCGACACCAGAGGCGTGGCTGGACCTGCTCTCCACGATGCAGGAAGCACTCGAGACAGCCGAGGGACACGGCGTCACCCTCGCCCTCGAGCCCGAGATCGGCAACGTCGTGGATTCGGCGGAGAAGGGACGTCGCCTCCTGGACGAGATGCGCTCGCCACGGCTCAAGGTGGTCATGGACGCCGCGAACCTCTTCGACGCCGAAGACCCCGCACGCCGGCTCTCACGCTCGGAGCAGATCTTAGACGAGGCCTTCGAGTTGCTTGGCGAGGACATCGTCATCGTCCACGCCAAGGACGTGAGGGCCTCGGGCGAGGTCGTGGCCGCGGGCAAAGGCGACCTGGACTACGGCCTGTACTTAAAGCACCTGAGTGAGGCCGGTTATGGCGGACCCCTTGTCATGCACGGCTTGGCCGAGGAGGAGGTTGAAGGCAGCCTTGCGTTCCTTCGTGGGAAGCTGGCCGAGGTCGGGATAGGAGGGCCGGGGAGGTGAGACGCTGATGCCCGTCTTCGAGCGCGACGGCCTAGCCTTCCACTACCTGGATGAGGGAGACCCCTCGGGGGACGGCCCTTCGTCTTCCAGCACGGCCTCGGTGGCGACGTCTCCCAACCCTTCGGCGTCTTCTCGCCCCCGCCGGGCATCCGGCTGCTTTCCCTGGACTGCCGCGGCCACGGAGAGACGTATCCTCTAGGCAGTGCGCAGAAGCTCTCCTTCTCGTCCTTCGCCGACGACGGCGCTGCGCTGATGGACCGCCTGGGGTTCGAGCGTGCCGTGGTCGGGGACATCTCCATGGGCGCCGAGGTGGCTCTGAACCTGGCCTTACGTCACCCCAAGAGGGCGGCGAGGCTGGGCCTCTCGCGACCGGCGTGGCTCGATTCGCCGATGCCCGGGAACCTCAAGGCATACCCGGTGGTCGCCCAGCTATTGAGGGAGCACGGCGTCGAGCTGGGGCGGGAGCACTTCGAGGGCACCGAGGAGTACGCGGAGCTCGAGCGTGCCGCTCC
>JACCSM010000233.1 GCA_013698525.1 Rubrobacteraceae bacterium | reverse complement strand
ATGCTCGGGGTCGTGAGGCACGCGGAGGTGAATCCGGCCACGGGTGAGGTTGGCGCCTTTAGTACGGTTCACCGCGGCGAGATTGGCGACGCCCGCGGATCGAGCGCCAACGGCCTGACCTCAGAGTTCCTAGGCGACTACAACTACGCTGTCGCCACTCGCGAGTTTGGGTCTGCTGTGTGGAACGACATGCGCCAGGGAAGGCACTGTGAGGCCATAGACGATCACCGCCAAGCGTTCGTTGAGGCAGTGCTGAGCGGAGAAGCCGAGCCGATAGTGGCCGATAGGCCGCGCGACCGCGCCGCGGCGGCCGATCCGTGGAGTCATGAGGATGGTGGCCCGCCGGCGCCCAATGCCGAGTGCCCCATCGGCTTTGGCAACAGCAGCATCTTCGGCCTTTCGTACGCCGACCCGACGCCATAGAGTAAACAAGCCGAACGGGTCGGAGGAAGGAGGGGCTCTTTCTGAGCCCCTCCTTCTTTCGCAGAAATGACCCAAGACAAGGAGCGCCAAGCTCCGAGGATTCGGCGGTCGGCGAGATCTCACGAACGGCGGCACTTTGCGGCATGAAGGCGTCCCGCACGTCGTGTGGAGGTTTGGTCCAGGCGCACGGGTAAAGAGCCTAGAGACTTGCGTGTGTGCAATTTCCTACTCGTCCAGTGTAAATAGGCTGTACCCTCAGGCTGGGCCGCAAACTCTGCGGCGCACGGCCCGGGCGAGGGGTAGCGGGGAGGAAACGGAGGCTATTCGTGAGGGAGCACCTCTACTACGACATCGCCGAGTGGTGGCCGGTCATCTCGCCGCCTTCGGAGTACGCTGAGGAGGCGGCGCTGTACGTGGAGATGATCCGCGCCCAGGCACGCCGGCAGGTGCGCGAGGTACTCGAGCTAGGCAGCGGAGGGGGCAACAACGCCTCCCACATGAAGCATTCCTTT
This sequence comes from Rubrobacteraceae bacterium, assembly GCA_013698525.1. Lineage (GTDB taxonomy): Bacteria > Actinomycetota > Rubrobacteria > Rubrobacterales > Rubrobacteraceae > Rubrobacter_D. Next base: position 1,881 of record JACCSM010000233.1, on the reverse strand, counting down.
GCCATGACCCTCGTCGAGCCCGCAGAAGGGATGCGCGAGATCAGCCGCAAGCTCAACTCCGAGTGCACTCACCTACCGGGCGACATGCGCCACGTCCGCCTCGGCCGGACCTTCGACGCTGTGTTCGTCCACGACGCTGTTATGTACATGACCACCGAGGACGACCTGCATGCGGCGCTTCAGACGGTGGCTGCGCACCTCGCGCCCGGCGGTGTGGCGCTCGTTGCGCCGGATGCTACGGTAGAGACGTTCTCCGGGGCGACCGAGCACGGCGGCGCTGAGGACGAAATCGGGCGTCGGGCACGCTACCTGGAGTGGACGCTGCCGCCCGAGCCGGGCGAGACTACCTACACCGTGCATTATGTGTTCCTGCTGCGCGAACCGGACGGGCGGATGCGCGTCGCCCATGATGTCCACCTTGAGGGTCTATTTTCTCGCGCGACGTGGCTGAGTTTGTTCGACGAGGCGGGGCTAGCCGCGACGCTCGTGCCGCGGACCATCGAAGGCGAAGAGTACGACTCGTTCGTCGCGGTGCGCCCCACGACGTAGGCTGGTAGAGGCGATCCCGCACGACGGTATTGCTTGCACGACGGCTAAACTGTGTTCGTTGGAGTGAGATCGGAAGGAGGCGATCATCGTGTGGTGGGCGGATCTGCTTTGGGGATTCTGGAACGGGCTTACGGCCTGGATCATCCTAATCGTGCACATGTTCGGCGGGTGGGAGCAATTCCCGTTCTACAACGCCGCGAGAAGTGGGAGCTGGTATGACTTCGGATTCCTGCTCGGTGCAGGCTCTCCTTTACTCGGTGCTTTCAGGGGTAGAGGTCAGAGAGGCAGATAACCGGCGCTGAGAACGGCGCAGCACATCACGTTTCGCGCCGGCCCTCGCCCGGTGCCTTTACCGCCCCGACGATATCGAAAGTGAGCCCGCCACCGGCTCCTTCGCCGGCGCCTACCACGACTCCCTCGCCGGGGGTCAAGGAGCCGGAGAGGACCCTGTTCGCAAGCTCGTTGTCAACCCTGCGCTGGATGGTGCGTCTGAGGGGCCTTGCGCCGAACTCGGCGTCGAAGCCGTCCTCGGCTATAAGGTCGACAGCCTCTTCTGTGAACTCCACGTCGATGTCCTGGGCCCTCAGGCGCCTCGTCGTCCGGTCGAGCAGGAGGCGGGCTATGTCCGCTATCTGCTCCTTGTCGAGAGAGCGGAAGACTATGATCTCATCGATGCGGTTGACGAACTCGGGGCGCAGGGTGTTCTTGAGGATCTTCATCATGTCTTCTTCGAGATCCTCGAATGACTCCTCGCGCCTGGAGTGGGCCCGTATCCGGTCGCTACCGAGGTTGGAGGTCATGATGATGACCGTCTGCCTGAAGTCCACCGTCCGGCCCTGCGAGTCTGTGAGGCGCCTCACCTATCGGGAGCGGAACCTGATCGAGGACAAGGTCGACGGTGTGACCATGGACATCGAGACCTCGCTCGCCAGCCAGCAATCAAAGCGTTCGCCTGCGACGAGCCGAGCGTCCTGCTCCCCGCACACGACCCCGACGCCGCCGAGCGCCTGGCCAACCGGCAGGTTATGTTCGGCACCGAGTCCGGAGACGTCTTACAGGACGCTCGAACCGCACTCTCAGTGGCTACGTCGAGGAGCTACTCGTGAGCGAACAGGGGACTCGAAGCACGGATTTTTCCGACGCTCGTGCATGCAAATGACCTGGACACAGCGAAGAAGCCGTGTCCAGGTCCAGGGTAGAAGCTACTAGCTGTGCTCTACCTGTTCCCTTGCACCGTCTGCAATACCTCGTCGGCATTGTTGAAGCTGTCGGTGCTCGAGTTCTTTATCTGATCGACCACATCTTGTGGTGCGTCGTTGTTTTGGACCTCCG
>JACCSM010000229.1 GCA_013698525.1 Rubrobacteraceae bacterium | reverse complement strand
TGGTCGAGAGAACGCCTATGGTGAGCCCCAGAACCGCCACGGAGATGACGGGGCTCTCCTCGTAAAGGGTGGCCGAGGTCGCGAAGGCCACCAGGATCATGACCAGGGGCACGAGCACGACGAAGAGCCCGGGGGCGAGATCGTATGGTATGGGCTGGACGTACATGGTGTTCGCCGCACCATAGACATCGCCCCATACAACCCCGAAAAACTCCTGCCAGCCCGAGACCGAGAAGAGGTCCGTACCGTACACCGCGGCCAGCGTATAGACAGCTATAGCAGGGAAGAGGAGCACGAACCGCCACCTGCCAGCCGAGCCGACCAGCGCCGCCACGGCAGCGGCGAGGAGCAGGGGCAGCAAGGCCTTGTGTCCGGCTATGATCGTGACCACGGAAAGATCTCCGAAACCCCCATCGGCGCCGTCGTAAGTCTCGCCCGTGAACAGGATGCTGAAGGCACTACCGGTAGCCAGCGCCGCGCCGTAGAGCCACAATCTCTCACCTAATCCACTCATCGCACCGCCTCGGCCCCCCTGGCGCCCGAGAGTCCTGCCACCCCCGCCGGGTGGCCAACGACGCGTACCGTGGCCCCGGCCGCTTCCAGCCTGCCCACTCTCTTGAAGAACTCCGCCTCCCGACCCTGTGAGGCGTCCCCCGGCACGTGGGGCGTCCTGTAGGTGTGGGTCGCGAGCGCGACCACGATCACCGAGAGGCCAAGGTCCCTGAGCTTGCGCACGCAACGGGGCAACTCTTCGTCGCGGGTACGCGAGACGAGGATAACGCCCTCCCCGAGTCCTCCCCGCTCCCCGAGCACGGTCTCCCCAAGGTGACGGACCCCGTCGGCGCGCGCCGTCGCGAGGAGCCTCATCGCCTCCCAGTAGGAATCGTCGTCGGATCCAAAACCCGTGTTGGCGTCGCTACTGCCCGTGTCGAGCAACCTGAAAGGCAGACTCTCCCTGGCAAGGTGTGTGAGCACCGAGGCCGCCGCCGAGACGGCGTCCTCGATCTCGTCTTCCTGCGTCCTCAGTCCCTCTCTGCGCAGATCAAGGGCCACGGTATGGCGCCTAGGAGCCTGCAAGGAGAACTCCTTGACGAAGAGCTCCCCCGTGCGCGCCAAGCTCTTCCAGTGGATGTGGCGCCTGTCATCGCCCCTGCGGTACTCCCTGAGGTTCGCGAACTCCTCCCCCCGCCGCCCGCGGGACCCTGTGGTGCCGGCCTCCACGTTCCCGCCCCGCAAGGGAAAGCCCCTGAGTTCGTGGACCCGCGGGTAGACGACCACCTCCATTGTCTTCCAGTCCTTCCTGGCGAAACGGAGCAGCCCGAAGGGGTCTGCTACCCTGAGCTCCGCAGGGCCAAACGCGTAGACGCCCCTGCGCGCGAAGGTGAGGGGAACCTCGAGCCTGCTCTTCTCCCTCGTCGCCGAAAAATCGAAGCTGCGTGGCCCCGGGAGACGGTCAACCACACTCGCCTTCGTCGCGCCGAACCGCGAGCGCTCTAGCAGGAGGCGCAACGTCGCGGGGCTGCCGGCCATGATGCGGGTGCCAGTGGGCAGGGCGCGCGAGTATCGGAGGCCTCTGGAACCCATCACCCCGAGGGCGAGGGACGCAAGCGGCAGGGCAAGGAGCGCGTAGGCAAGCTGGTGGAACTGGGTCGTTCCGATCAGCCGCGCCACGACCAGCGTGACGACCCCGGCAAAGAGTGCCTGCCAGCCGCGGGCCGTCGGCCTGACGGAGAGCCGCGAGGCGCCCCTCCACGGCAAGTGCTCTTACACCGCCTCGGTAACGGGCACGGAGCGCAGGATGTCCTGCACGATCTCGCGAGTGGTTTCATCCGGCCCGAGGCCGTTCTCGGAGCCGGTGGCCGAGGGTATGATCCTATGCGAGAGCACGCTCGAAGCCATCGCCTTGACGTCGTCGGGTGCGCAGTACGAGCGTCCATTCGCCGCCGCCCTCGCCCTCGAAGCGGCCAGTAGCATCCGGCTCGCGCGTGGGGAGGCGCCGAGGTAGACGTCCTCGTGCACGCGGGTCGCCGAAGTCACGGAGACGACGTACCTGAGAACGGCCTCGCTCGTGTAGATCTCCTCGACCACACGGCGCATCTCCAGGAACTCCTCGACCCCGACCACGGGAGCGAGGTCGGCGACAGGATCCTGGGAGAGCTTGAGCATCTTGGTCTCGGCGTCCTCGTCGGGATAGCCGACCTGCATCTTGATCATGAACCGGTCGAGCTCGGCGTGCGGCAGGGGGTAGGTGCCTTCGTGCTCGACGGGATTCTGGGTGGCGACCACGCAGAAGGGCTGCGATAGGTGGCGCGTTACCCCGTCTACCGTCACCGAACCCTCCTCCATCGCCTCCAAGAGCGCGCTCTGGGTCTTGGGGCTTGCGCGGTTGATCTCATCCGCAAGCACCACGTTGGCGAAGACGGGCCCGGCCCAGAACTCGAAGTCCCCCTCGCCCTGGTTGTAGACGTTGAGGCCAGTCACGTCGGCCGGCAGCAAGTCGGGGGTGAACTGTATCCTGCGAAATTCGGCCCTTAGCGAACGGGCCAGCGACTTGGCAAGAAGCGTCTTGCCGACGCCGGGCACGTCCTCTATAAGGACGTGCCCGCCCGCGAGCATGGCCACCACGGCCAGGAAGACACCCTCGCGCTTGCCAGAAACAGCACGCTCGACGTTCTCGACAATGCGTTCTACCCTCTCCGCAAAATCGTTGTGGTCCAAAGAAGTCCTGTCTATGCTCGGTGGGCGGAGTGGATTATATCTTATAGCTATCAGTACGCCGCTTCGCGGCTTGTCAGCACGCTTCGGCCTGTGGCCTCCGCTTGTCAGCACTTCAGCACGCCATCTTCGACGGCTTTCAGCAAGACCTCAACGGTTCGTTTCTCGCAGCGTCGGACGAGTCGTTCTGCGGAAGCGTTGCTCATCTACAGCCGGTCCCGACCACGCAGGCTGAAGTGCTGACAAGCCTGCGAAGCAGGCGTGCTGACGAGCTAGGAGGCCGTCAGGCCCCCGTAAAACTGATCTACGTACCGGCGTTGGACCTCGTTGAGTTCGCGCGAGTACCACACCATTACTACGTAGCGCGGCTCTTTTGGTGTGCTCTTGGGGTACATGCCGCACTCCATCGGAAGGCGGTTGCCCTTCCTCGCGTTGCACTTGGTGCACGCCG
>JACCSM010000222.1 GCA_013698525.1 Rubrobacteraceae bacterium | reverse complement strand
GGGTAGGGACGGCGGTCTCGCTCCTCGCCGGACTGATGCTCGCCGCGCTGACGCTCGCCCGAATATGGGGTCCGCGCAAAGGAGCGAACGAAACTTCAACCGATAACTCTCTCCAGGCACGCCGAGATCACACACTCCCAAACCCGCCCTCGACCGGTGCCGGGTGATGGTCGATCCGGGAAGAGTATCCACCGTTTCTCGGGACCGAATGGGCTTTGGATCGTGCGCGAAGCGTTTGGGCGGACAGCAGGTGGCTTCGGTCGGCCTCGTAAGGCGTATCAGCGGGCGGAGGGTAAGGCGGCACCGATACACCCTTCGTCCGGCCGGCCTCTTCTCTTCGGCTCGTCTCTCTCATCGAGAACGGCCCAGCGCGCGCAGTTGTTCTCTGCAAAGGAGCACGAGTCCTACAAAGGTTACGGAGCCGAGCAGAGCGAGTTGGGCTACGACGGAAATGGCCAGTGCTGTCTCTCGTGAAACGGCGAAGGCTCCTAAAGAGAGAACGAAAGCGTACTGGAAAGGCCCTACGTAACCCGGTCCAGAAGGGAGCGTGGTGCTCAACGCGACCAGAGCGAAGACCAGAACGAATCCAACCAGAGGCAAGGACACCCCGAAAGAAACCACCACGAGGGCGATGGCGCAAGCATCCAGAATCCAGACGAGAACCGTGTATATGCCAGCCTCCAGAAATCCTCCTACCGTCGAGATACCCCGGATACCCTGCAGGAAAGACCTCAGGCGGCCAGCCAGGCGTTCGTGGAGTGCCCGGGGTAGGAGCTCGAGCCCCCCATCGACGACCCGATGTGCCCTCTCCGCCGTGAGCGTGTAGAAGAGGATGCCCGCCGCCAGGCCCAGGAAGACCAGCCCCGTAATGAGCGCCGCGCCGCCGAGGTAGGCTTCCTGCGGAAACAGAACGAAGACGAGCCCGATCACGCAGACCAGCATCAGGCCGTCGAAGGTTCGCTCGACAACGATGCTGGCCGCCACGCCGCTCCTGCTAATCCGCACGCGCCGTCCCAGGTAATGCGCCCGGTAGATCTCCCCGGCTCGCGCCGGAAGGACGTTGTTGGCCATGTACCCCACGAAAACCGATGCCATCAGGTCCCGCAGCGAGAGCACTTTTTGCACCCGGAGTATGAGCCGCCAACGCAGCGCCCGAACGGGGAAGCTGGAGAGATAGACCAGTGTCGCGGCGATCAGCCACCCTGGCCGGACGGTCCCCAGGACGTGCAGGGACTCCGAGAGGTTTGCGCGACGTACCGCAAGGTAAACGAAAAACGCGCTAACGAAGATTCCGGCGGATCTGTACAGCCAGGGTTTCAGCGAAACCTGCTCTTACCCTCAAACCTTCCCGCGGCAGGCCCGTATGCTAGCAAGCCGTACAGAACCTTCTCAACCGTAGCAGAACTCTCCGAGGAGGGAGGTCATCGAGTAGGCTTTCTTCTGGAGCATCCGACCCAACGTTCGAAGTGACACGGAGACCGTCCTCATAACGCCCAACACCCCGGTTGTGCCTTGATCTGCTGGCACTGCCTCGAGCGGTTATGTCGGGGGCGTTCAGAGGCGAAGACAAGGTTGGCCCGATGCGGCGGGCGATCTCCGACTCGACCAAAGCCCCGGTTGCACCCTGCTCCGGAGCGCGATCATTCCGTGACGGTCAGGGTCAGCATGAGGAACTCCCCGTTGACATAGCATTCGTTGCTCGCGGCGAAGAACGCGAACGGGTAGTCCCCGGGCGGGGTGTCGGCGGGAATGGTGAACTCGGCGCGGTAGCGATCCTGCTCGTCTCTCGGCTTCAGGAGCACCAGCCGCCCGATGTCCGGGTTCGCCGCGAAGATCTCGGGGGAGAGACCGCCTGCGCCATTCCTCGCAGTCAATTCGAATGTTACCGTCTCACCCGGCGCGGCGGTATCCGGGGCGAGCGACGGGTCGCTGAGTCTTGGTTCGTTCTCGGGCTCGTTGAGCTCGACGAGCGAGAAGTCGTAGGTGTAGGCCTCGCCGGGCTCGAGGTTGATGCTCAGGTTGTCGTCGAAGGAGCTGGCGCGGTAGCGATAGCCGTCGTCGTGAAAGCCGAACACAGGAGCGGACTCTCCGGCGGGCACGTTGGGCACGGTATAGCGTCCGTCGGCGTCGGTGATCGCGGTCAACTGGATTCCCCGCCATCCTACCGCGAGGTAGACCTCGGAGAGCGGCTCGCCGGTATCTTCGTCGGTGACGCGGCCGGTGATCGTGCCGGTTTCGGCCCGGGCGCCGGTGGTCTCCGCTCCAGCCGGGGTGCTTTCGTCTCCCGCGGTCGTCCCGCCAGGAGGCTGCTGCGTCCGTTCGGCGGTCTGTTCAGCAGTGGTGGCGGTATCCGGGGCGGCGGAGTCCGCTTGATTTTCCCCGCCGCCGGCGCAGCCAACGACAGCCGTCAGGAGCACTACCAGCCCGAGGAGGAGCACTATCCGGATGTAGCGCCTGGCTTCCTTCGTACTCTGGACCTTCTCCCACCACCGGCCGAGGATCGCCGGGTTCTCTTCTACTGGCATCCCATGTACCCCTTCCCGGCTGGTCGGCCCCCGGACCAGTTCGTCTACATCTTTGTTCTGGATAATGGAGTGTAACAAAG
>JACCSM010000281.1 GCA_013698525.1 Rubrobacteraceae bacterium | reverse complement strand
GCCTCACCATCTCGATAGGACGCGTCTACTTGCAAGCGGCGCCGTGGATGGTGCTATTCCCAGCGCTCGCGCTGGCTACGCTGGTGGTAGCGGTCAACCTCGTGGCCGACGGGCTCCTGCAGGCGGTCGAGGAGTGAGCGACGCGAACGGCCTTGCGGCCGTCGGCATCGAAGAGCTCACGATCAGCTACCTCCGGCGCGGGCGCCCGCTGCGCGTGATAGAGGAGCTCACTCTCTCGATTCGACCTGGCGAAGCGTACGGACTTGTCGGCGAGTCGGGCTGCGGCAAGTCGACGGTGGCGATGGCGCTCATGCGCTACCTTCCACAGAACGCCGTCGTGAACTCCGGCCGGATAACCTTCGCGGGCGAGGACCTGCTGCGGGCCGACGAGGCCACGCTGCGCCGCTGGCGCGGCAGCCGGATGGCGATGGTGTACCAGGACCCCGCCAGCGCCCTCAACCCCTCGATGCGGGTGGGGGCGCAAATCGCCGAAGTGTACCGTCAGCACCGCGGGATGGACAAGACGGCGGCCTTCGAAGAAGCGGGTGCCATGCTCGAAAAAGTCAGGATCACGGACCCCGGCAAGGTCCTCAGGCGCTACCCGCACGAGCTCTCCGGTGGGCAGCAGCAGCGGGTCATGATCGCCATGGCGCTCTCCACTGATCCGGAGTTGCTCGTCCTGGACGAGCCAACCACCGGCCTGGACGCGACCGTCGAGGCCGAGGTGCTGGATCTGGTAGAGCAACTGCGCAGCGACTTCGACGCCTCCATCCTGTTCATCAGCCACAACCTCGCCGTGGTGGGCCGCGTGTGCGAGCGGGCGGGCGTGCTCTACGCCGGGCGCCTCATCGAGGAAGGTCCGTCCGACGAGCTCCTCCGCCAGCCGCGCCACCCCTACACGCTGGGGCTCCTCCGCTGCGTGCCCCGGCGGGGCATGCGCAAGGACGTTCTGCGTCTGGACCCCATCCCCGGTTCCCTGCCTCCCTTAGGCGCCAACCTGCCCGGCTGCGTCTACGCCCCCCGCTGCCCCATCGCCCGGGAACGCTGCCACGTCGAACCGCCGCCACCTTACGGCACGGGGAACGGGCGGATCAGCCGCTGCCACTACCACAACGAGGTGTCCGAGATACCGCCGGGCGAGCAGGAAGCGAAACCGCCATCTCTGCCGTCCGACGGGGCGGTGTTACTTCGGGTCGAGGACCTCGTGAAGACCTACGAGTCGTCGAGGTCTTCCGTTCAGGCGGTGGCCGGCGTCTCTTTCGAGGTGCGGCGGGGTGAAGTGTTTGGGCTCGTCGGCGAGTCGGGCAGCGGGAAGACGTCGCTGGCCAGGTGCCTCAGTGGGCTGGTAGACGTCTCGGCTGGCGATGTCACCCTGGAAGGCTTTAAACTCTCCGTCCGCGAGCACCGCCGCAACGCCGAGCTACGCCGCAAGGTGCAGATGATCTTCCAGAACCCGGACACTTCGCTCAACCCGCGGCACTCCATCCGGCGCATCCTGGGTCGAGCCTTGCGGCTGCTCGCCGGGGTAAAGAGCGGCTCAGAACGGGAGCGGCTGTCCCTCGAGCTGGCCTCGTCGGTACGCCTGGAGCCGCGCTACCTGGAGGTGCGCCCGCCCGCTCTCTCCGGGGGCCTCAAACAACGGGTCGCCATCGCCCGAGCCTTCGCCGGGGAGCCGGCGCTCGTCCTGTGCGACGAGCCGGTCAGCGCCCTGGACGTCTCGGTGCAGGCGGCCATCTTGAACCTGCTGCTAGACGTGCAGACAGACAGGGGGGTCTCTTATCTCTTCATTTCCCACGACCTGAACATCGTCAGGTACCTCGCGGACAGCATCGGCGTCATGTACCTCGGCCAGCTCGTCGACGTCGGTCCGGCCGGGGCGGTCTTCGAGCCCCCGCACCACCCTTACACCGAGGCGCTCCTCTCGGCCATGACGACCCTCGAAGACCTCGATGATCCGCGCCCGCACGTCAAGCTTGGCGGGGCGATGCCGAGCCCCAGCGAGCCGCCCTCAGGCTGCCGGTTTCACACCCGCTGCCCCCGCTTCCTAGGCGACGTTTGCCGCGAGGAGGCGCCACCGTGGCAGCAAGACGTCGAGGGGCATCAGTATCGCTGCCACATTCCACCCGGAGAGCTGCGGGAACTGCAACGGGCCACCGAAGGTCCTTCGAACGAGCGGCGCGGCGCGGCTCCTCGTCTTCCCGAAGAGAATGGAAAACAGTAGTGAACCCGATAAGACACGATGCAGCTGAGATGGGTGGCCCCGTGACCGGTCCCGCCTAGAATGGCCAGGCCGCTCATGGCTCGTAAAGGTTGAGCTCAGCAGGTCGGCAATGAGCGTCCCTTTTAACAGAGTCCCTATTTGTGACCCACGACGACGCTACGGACTATCGGGGAAAGCGCTTCGCCACGCCGCACCAGTCGATCAGGAGGCGGGCGATAGTCTTGCTCGCCGTCAACAGCTCGCTGATGCTGATGTGCTTAGATCCGGGGCTCTACCCTAGCCCCGGTTTCTCCGGTGGTTGATCTCATGCTCCAGCTCGGAGAGGGCCTGGTCGGTGATCTCGGCGATCCTGCTCAAGACCTCCCGGTCGGCAATGAGCGCCGGGGCGTACTGGATGACTGGGTCCTCCTTGTCGTCGAAGCGGCAAATGAGCCCGTTCTTCAAGAGGCTCTGGGGAAGCACGCCCTTGAAGTACTTCTGATAGTCCTGCCCCGTTATCGGGGTCCCGTCGGGCCACTCCGTCCTGATCTCGACTCCCCAGAAAAACCCCATCCCTCGGACTTCTCTTACGAGCGAGTGCTCGGCAGCCATCCTCTTCAGCTCGTCGCCGAAGTGCTCTTCGAGGGCGTGGACGTTGTCCAGCAGCTTCTCGCGCTCGATGATCTTAATGTTCTCTAGCGCCACCGCCGCTGATACCGGGTGCCCGCCGAAGGTCGAGCCGTGCATGAACATCGACACGTTCTCCCGCATAGTTTTCGTGATACGCGGACCCACGACGAGCCCGCCCATCGGCGAGTAGCCGGAGGTGACTCCCTTGGCGAAGGTGGTCATGTCCGGGACCGCCCCGAAGCGCTCGACGCCGAACCACTCCCCCAAGCGCCCGAACGCGCAGATCACCCCGTCGGAGATCAGCAACACTCCGTGCCGGTCGCAGATCTCGCGCACCCGCTTCCAGTAGCCCTCGGGCGGCACCAGACACCCCCCGCCGTTCTGCACCGGCTCCAAGATTACCGCCGCCACCGTCTCCGGCGGTCCGAAATCTATCGCCTCCTCTATGGCATCAGCGGCACCTTCCGAGTCCTGGTGAGTGTTCGGGACGTGCGCGAAACCCTGCAAGAGCGGCTCAAACGGCGCCTTGAAGGCGGGAAGTCCGGTCGCGGAGAGAGCCCCGAGCGTGGTGCCATGGTAGGCAACCTTGCGCGAAATCACCTTGTAGCGCTCCGCATCGCCGTTGGCCTTGTGGTACTGGCGGGCGAGCTTTATGGCCGTCTCCACCGCCTCCGAGCCCGAAGAGACGAAGAAACTCGTATCGAGGTCTCCCGGCGCTATCTGGGCCAGCTTCTCCGCCAGCTCCAGGCTATTGGGGTGCTGGAAGCTCCAGTTCGGGAAGAATCCGAGATCCTTCATCTGCCCCGCGGCGGCCTCCGCGATTTCGGTTCGTCCGTTGCCGACCTGCGTGGTGAACAGTCCCGCCAGCCCGTCTACGTAACTGCGGCCCTTGTCGTCCGTGACGTAGCACCCCTTGCCCGAGACGATGACCGGCAGCTTCGACCAGTCCTCAGAGTTGGGCGTGAAGTGGAGCATGAGGTTCTCCACACCAGCCAGCCGGGCACCTTCTATACGCTCTTCGAAACCTCGCATAACATCCATACGACAACCGATCCTTTCTACAATCGAAGCCTTTCGTCTTATACAGAGCCTTTATCTTGCGGAACCTTACCAAGGATATGTAACTCACGTGTGGTTCGCTCAATCTGCCGCGCCTAGCATCCCTCTTCCATATGGGAGGATTATGGGACACTTGACGTTCCCAAGTGAGGCGGCGTTCGGGGGGCTCGTACGAGCGGTTCTTCGAGCAGGTCGGTAAGTCGGTGGACGGTGAGGCGGGGCCGCGCGTCTTTGAGGACTAGCCAGACATAGGGAGGATCTTGGAGGTCGCGGCCGAGTACGGCATCGAGATACCCAGTGCCCATCGCACAGGGTAGTCGAGCGTGAACGCGACCGGTTGCGGGTAGGCCGTCCCCATTGCTACTTGCCTGTCGAGCGCAGAGGAACCTGCGACGTGTAATCCACGAACTTCTGACACCACTTTGACACCACCGCGAGCGCAATACGGTGCAACGTAGGGCAAGCCGCAGAAGAGAAACCGGCGTAGATATGCGGCATTTGCAACCCTGTGCAAACCCCTGCAACGCCTGACCGATCACTCGTAATGAGCAGGTCAGCGGTTCGAGTCCGCTCGTCGGCTCTCCCAAATTGGCTTAGATAAGGCGAATACTCCCCACAAAAAATAGGTCCTTGACCGGAGCCGGAACCTTTTGACCCTAGTTTGCCCCTAGCGGGGCAAATCTAGACAACACTA
>JACCSM010000164.1 GCA_013698525.1 Rubrobacteraceae bacterium | reverse complement strand
TTGCCCATCGCCGGCCTCGCCGCGAGTATGACCAGGTCGCTCTTGTGGAAGCCCGTGGTGAGGCGGTCGAGGTCTTCGAAGCCCGTCTCGACGCCCGTTACCTCGCCCTCTTGCTCGTAGAGGCGTTGGATCATCTCCAGGGCGCCGGGCGCGAGCTCCGAGACTGGCGCGAGGTGTTCTCTGAGCGTCCTGTTGGAGACGCCGTAGACGAGCTGCTCCGCCGAGTCAAGAGCCTCGCTCACGTCCTCGGGCTCCCTGAAAGCGTCCTCGGTGATGCGGCTCCCGACATCGATGATAGCCCGCAAGAGCGCCTTGCCGCGCACGATGTCGGCGTACCTGCCAGCGTTCGCGGCCGTCGGGACGCTCTCGACGATCTGGAAGACGTAGGGCCTGCCGCCTATCCTCTCGAACTCGTTGACGCTCCGTAGCTCGTTCGTGAGCGTGAGCTGGTCTATGGGCTCGCCGCGCGAGTACAGACGCATCATAGCCCCGTAGATAATCCTGTGCACCTCGGAGTAGAAGTCCTCGGCGGCGAGCCGCTCCGCAACAGCAGCGACAGCCGTCTCCGAAACCAGCATCGCGCCTATGACAGCCCGCTCCGCATCCAGGTCATGCGGCGGTACCCGGGACGCCTCGGCCCCGGTCTCTACGCTGCGCATCCTCCCCCGGCGTTCCATAACCTACCAGCATGCCGCAAAAAGGCCCCCGTTACAAGACGGGAGCCTTTACCTTGTGGTTCAGATTGTGCATAAAGCTGCGGTCGAGGTGAAGGCGGACCGCGGTTCGCGAACCGTCCCTACAGTTTGGGGACCACGATGACCTTGACGCTTGCCTCGACTTCGCCGTGGACCTGGATGGGCACCTGGTGCGTGCCAAGGGCCTTTATGGGCTCTTCGAGGCGGATGCGGCGTCTGTCGAGGCGGATACCGCGCGCCCTCTCGACCGCGTCGGCGATGTTGGTTGCTGTGACAGAACCGAAAAGGCGCTCGTCCTCGCCGGTTCGGGCTTCTATGGTGATCACGCTCTTGTTGAGCGTGTTAGAGATCTCCTCCGCCCTCTCGGCCAGACGCCTGTCCCTCTCCTCCGACTCCTCCATCGCGCGGCGGGCTTCCTCCAGCTTGCCCGGGGTAGCGACCTCGGCGAGGCCGCGCGGGACGAGGAAATTGCGCACGTAGCCGCGGCTTACGTCAACGATGTCGCCGCGCTGTCCGATCTTCTCGACGTCTTGGTTCAGTATTACCTGCAAGGCTCCTACCTCCCTACCACGTAGGGCAAGAGCGCCATCTCACGGGCGCGTTTGATCGCCGAGGCGGCCTCCCGCTGGTGCTGCGGACACAGGCTCGTAACCCTGCGGGCCCTGACCTTGCCACGGTCGGAGACGAACCGCCGCAGCATGTTGTAGTCTTTGTAGTCGACGTAAGCGACGTTGTCCTTGCAGAACACGCAAGGCTTGCTCTTCGTCGGTCGCCCGCCGCGGGGCGGGCCGTTCCTTCTCCTACCCATTCGTTACCTCCATAGTAGTCAAGCCGTGACTTCGGTGGGCTCAGGCAGCGGCTCGTGCCCGTAGCTCGGCGGGAGCTTCATGACCATGTGCCTGAGCACGTCGTCGGAGACGCGCAGGATACGCTTCAACTCAATGAGGGTGCGCTCGCCTGCGGTGAACTCCATGACCACGTAAAAACCGTCCGTGCGGTGGTCTATCTCGTAGGCTAGCTTGCGACGACCCCAGTGGTTCGGCTCCCCGGCCTCGCCCCCCGTCCGCTCGATGATCGTGCGAAAACGTCCGACGGTGTTCTCGACCTGCTCCTCGTCGAGCTCGGGGATCACTATGAGCATGGCTTCGTACGTGTCGATGTTTGCCTCCTCCGGTCTAGTGTCGGCTTCCCCGGTGACGAGGAAGCAGGGGCCTATTGGATTGCCAAGATAGTGTAACAGTGGGATCGAACTGTTACAAACGACGTTCGCAGGGAATTTGCAATGGTTGCGCTCACCCGCCTCTTGCCGGGGTGGGGCTATACTCTGCGCGTGGAGAACGGAGCCGGCATCGCCGTCGAGACCGTGGGCCTGGAGAAGGTCTATGGTGAAGGTCCGACCGCGGTGCGTGCCCTCGAGGACGTCTCCCTGGCGTTTCCAAACGGGGAGTTCGCGGCTATTATGGGCCCTTCGGGATCCGGGAAGAGCACACTTTTGCACATACTCGGCGCGCTGGACAAACCTACGTCGGGGCGCGTGGTCGTCGGGGGGACCGAGCTCTCGGGGCTCTCGGACAAGAAGCTAACGCTCTTGAGGCGGGAGCGGATGGGCTTCGTGTTCCAGTTCTTCAACCTCATCCCCACGCTCTCGGCCGAGGAGAACGTGCTGTTGCCCGTGCTCATCGCCGGCAAGAAACCGGGCAAGTACGGTAAAAGGCTCGACGATCTCCTGGAACTCGTTAAGCTCACAGGGCGGCGGACGCACAGGCCGGACGAGCTCTCCGGTGGCGAGCAACAGCGGGTCGCCATAGCGCGGGCCCTGATCAAATTTCCAGATATCATCCTGGCCGACGAACCGACAGGGAACCTCGATTCTAAGACCGGCGCCGAGGTACTCGAACTTCTGAAAGAGTCGGCGGCCCGCTTCGGGCAGACCATACTCATGGTCACCCACGACCCGCGCGCAGCCGCCACGGCCGGCCGCGCCGTCTTCCTCTCCGACGGACGCGTCGTCGACGAGGCCATGGACCCCGACCAGGACGGGATCCTCGAACGCATCAAGACACTTGAGTCGGACGGATAACGCAATGTCCGGCTACCGGTTCAGGCTAATGGAAGACTCGGAGGCCGCCGAGATCTCCGGCTGGCACTACGAACCACCCTACGACTTCTACGACGCGACGGGTGACCTGGACGACCTCCAGGAGCTACTCGACGCGAAACGCAGGAAAGGGGCCTACTTCTCGGCCTTCGACGAACGTGGAGTCCTCGTCGGCTTCTTCCAGTTCGAGAGCGATGGTACGACGGTCGACGTTGGATTGGGTATGAGGCCTGACCTCACCGGACATGGGCTCGGGAACGGGTATCTCCTCGCCGGCCTCGAGTTCGCGCGAAAGCGTTTTTCGCCGGAAGGCTTCACACTCTCCGTGGCGACGTTCAACGAGCGTGCGATCCTGGTCTACGAACGAGCCGGCTTCCGGCGAGGCTCTGAGTACACGCACCACACCAACGGCGGCGAGTATCTCTTTCTGCCGATGGCCAGGGAAGCGTGAAGCTCAGGCGCTTCTCCGGGCTGAGCTTCCGTAATCTGCGCGCCAGGTTCCAACGTACCCTGCTCACGGCCATCGGCATCGTGCTCGGGGTGGGTATCGTGTTCGGCGTACTCACCCTTTCGACAACGATGTCCGGGACCTTCGAGGAGCTTTTTACCCGGGCCTACGGGTCGGCCGACCTCACCGTCACCGCGGCAGGTGGCAGCGGCGGGTTCGACCAGAAGGCGGTCGAAGAGGTGCG
>JACCSM010000146.1 GCA_013698525.1 Rubrobacteraceae bacterium | reverse complement strand
GAGGAACGTGTCAAGCAGGAGGCCGGTACCATGTCCGGCGGCGAACAGCAGATGCTCGCGATCGGCCGCGCCCTGATGAGCCGTCCGAAACTGTTGCTACTCGACGAACCCTCCATGGGACTCGCCCCTGTACTCGTCGAGCGCATCTTCCAGACCATCGAAGAGATCAACAAACAGGGCACCACGATCCTGCTCGTCGAGCAAAACGCGAACATCGCACTCGAGATCGCCACCCGCGGCTACGTCCTGGAGACGGGTACCATCGTCAACGCCGCACCCGCGAGCGAACTCCGCGAAGACCCGAAGGTCCGCGAAGCATACCTGGGCGAGATCTAGAGTCAGTTCTTCACAAAATAACTATGCTTTGGATTGCGGTGCTGTATACTGCGAGCATGCACGCCTTGTACTCAGGGTCAGACTGCTAGGCGTGGATCTCTCATTCTACGCCCCGTCTCTGCGGGTAAAGCTGCTCGCGTGGAGCGGCTACGGGTTCGGGCACACGGCGCGCAGGGAGCCTGGGGAAGTGCGTGGTACGGTTATCGGTAAGAAGGGCCGGTTCCGGGGTCTTGGGACAACGACAGGAGGTGATGCTTAGAGACCGATCCGGAAAGGTGATCCATGTACCTCGACCTGAGGGCAGACCTGTACGCAGCCTGCCAACAAATCTTCACCAGACATCCATACTACGTGACTCAACCCATCGAGGACGGCTTTGACTGGTCCTCCCTCTCCTGCTGCCCCTTCGAGAGGCTTTACCTGATAGTCTTCCGTTCCTTGCGACGGCCGGAGGCGGATCTCGACCTCCTGCGCGAGCACGACGACCGCGCCTACGAGGAGGCGCTGATCTCAGGCGGCCTCCTCCGATACTTCAAAGGCCACGCGAACGAGCGGGGCGAGTGCCTGTCGTTCTGCCTCTGGGAGACGCGCGAGCAGGCCAGAGAGGCCGCAGGCGCCGCCTCGCACAGATCCGCCGCGGAAATCAGCGCGAAGATGTACTCCTCTTACGTGCTCGAACGTTACTGGTTGAAGAAGGCCGGAGAGAACCTCGTCTTCGAGCGCATCTAGAGCGACGTGCAGAAGTAGTGACCGCACCGCGAACCGCCCATTCGACAATGAGCGAAGGATCTGCAGCAAGACCAAGAAGTCGACAAGCTGAAATGCTTGAGAAGAGGTCCGAACCTCTTCGCCGTTCGAGGCGGGAAACGGTCAGTCCCTCCGGTATAATCAGGCTGGTGCGAGTTTATCTTATCGACGGCTACTCACTGCTGTACAGGGCTTTCTACGCGCTGCCGCAGAGCATAAGCACCTCTAGCGGCCTGCCGACGAACGCCCTCTACGGTTTCACGAGCATGCTGCTCAAGTTGCTCGACTCCGAGGAAGATGTGGGTCTTGGGGTCGTATGGGACGGGGGGATGCCGAAGTTCAGGCTCGAGATCTTCCCTGAGTACAAGGCGCAGCGCTCGGCCATGCCCGAGGAGCTCAGGTCGCAGCTCGACCACCTCGATGAGATCCTGGACGCCATGAACATCCCGGCCATCAGGGCCGAAGGCTTCGAAGCCGACGATGCTCTGGCCACGATGTCGCGCCAGGTTCCGGAAGACGTGGAGCTCTATATCGTTACCGGCGACCAGGACGCGATGCAGCTCGTGGACGGAAACGTCAAGGTGCTGCGTACCACCCGTGGCGTCTCTGAGACCAAGACCTACGGCAGGGACGAAGTCGTCGATGAGTACGGGGTGACGCCCGAGCAGATCCCGGACTACAAAGCTCTGACGGGCGACTCCTCGGACAACATCCCGGGCGTGCGGGGCATAGGCCCCAAGGGCGCTGCGAACCTGCTGAAACAGTTCGGCACCCTTGACGGCGTCTACGAGAACCTGGAGAACATCTCGGCGAAAGGAACCCGCAACAAGCTAGAGGACGGCAGGGAGAGCGCGTTTATGTCCCTGGAGCTCGCGAGGATGCGCTTCGACGTGCCCGTGAAGTTCGACCCCGAGGCGCTTCATTTCGAGGGTGTCTCTCCGGACATCAGGGACATCACCAGGCGCTACGAGTTTCGCACCCTCGAGTCGCGGCTCACCGAGCTACCCGTCGCAGGTGGAGAGAAGCTTCCGCCCCTCGAACGCCTCGAGGTAAGCGTCTCCGACGAGCCCATCGAACTCTCTTTCGAGCCCGTGGCGGCGGCCCCGGTTCAGGATGAGAGCGGCCGCTGGTGCGTCGCCGTCTCGGGGGACGACGTGCGCGTCACGGAAGGCGTGCCAGACGTCCCCATGAAGGTGCATGACTCCAAAGGGCTCGGGGTGCTTGACGCGGACTTCGACACCTACCTCGCGGCTTAC
>JACCSM010000099.1 GCA_013698525.1 Rubrobacteraceae bacterium | reverse complement strand
CTGCAGGGGAGGAGACACGAAAAGCAGGAGTGCTACATAGATATTGGTGAGGCCTTGGATACCGAGCGGGTTCTGGATCGGGCCAAGGACACCCATAAGCGCTCCGGAAGAGAACGCGCCGGTAACCACCGCCATCAGCATCCAGGCCGCGGACAGCCACGCGAACGATCTCCAGCGCCTGCTAGGTAGCCTTCCGGTGGGGAACAGCAGGAGCGGAAACACCGTAAGGCCGATGATGATGGGCAGTATCCAGGAGAGGACCCAGGCCAGTGCTTCACCTGCGGGGAGTGAGTCAGGTTGTGCCAGCAGGGCATGGATGGCGTACTCGGCGCAGAAGTAGCTCAGGCTGATGACGAAGCCGTATAGACACACGAGCCAGCCCACGGGGTTTGCGGGGCGCCGCGAGGCAATCAACGCACCGATCGGCGCATAGCTGAGCGCGCCGAGCGTATTGTCGAGCCAGGGCTCGTACATGGGAGTGCCAGGGTGAGAGAGGTTCAGGCTCAAGAGCCACAGGCTGAGCGCCGTAAGCACCAGAGAGAGCGCGCACAGCGACCAGGCAAGCCAGGCTGCGGCGCGGTAGCTTGCACCGTCGATGCCCCGGCCCGGCTGCCTCGCCATCATCGTCACGACACCACCCCACAGGGCGACAACCTCCCGAAAGCCACGAAGAAGATTCGTGGCGAACGAATAGGACCTGCATACCAGAGTTCCCTGGACGTGCTATTCGCGAGAAGCCTCATGACCTTCCAAGGTGCCGGCCCAGAATCAGAAACCATACCGGAATGCCGAGCATGCCGACCAAGGCGAGAACTCCACCGATGCCGAAGACCACCGGCTGCGCCCACGACGCTCCGGGCAGCAAGACCCCGAGCCCGACGATCACGATACCGGCCACGGTGCCAGCGCCCAGAAACTCCCCGAGCCGTGCCACCCAGGGAACGAGAATGGCCGACAAGCGCGACCACCGGTTGACCAGCAGTAACCAGAGACAGAGAACCATCCAGGCTGCCACCGCGATCGGTGCCTGGACCTCGAACGAAAGCACCCCGAGGACCAACAGCGGACCGCCCACCGCAAGGACCGTCAGCGCCGAAAGGCCGAGTATCCGGCTGATCCAACGCAAACGCCGGTCAGGCAACCATGCGGATAAGGCCAGCACCACAGGAACCATGACCGCCGTCGCGAGAGACCCCACCAGGTCGTTGGCCGAGCCGAACGAAGCCCCACCACCAAGGCTGCTGAACTGGAAGGCAAAGAAGACAATGAGGAAGAGGTTGGCAAGGGTGCCCGTGATCCCGGCCGCGTAAGCGAAGAGCGACGCCATCCAGACGCCCGGCCTGACCGCCGTACTAACTACCATCATCCTCACTCCTTCCTGGATACCCCAACCGCCATCTTGCCCCACCACAATAACGGGTGCGCGTCTGCTAACCGTTACGACAACCGTTACGAACGGAGGACTTCTGGAAACCTCGAGATAGTCTTCACACTCCAGCCCGCCGCGCACAGCGCACTCGCAGCCGAACGCCTTCCACTCTCGAACCAGAAGAACATCAACTACGCACGACGGTGGATACACTGTGTTCCTCACGTTCACGGTCAACGTAGAATGAGCGACCGGTAGCGTCTGTCGATCTTTTCAGCCACGGAAATACGTCGTTATGCAGGATTTTTGTCTATGAACATCCTGCTTGTGGTTCGATGATGGTTAACGAGAAACGGGGCGGATGGGACTCTATGAGTAACCTGAAAGTCAAGGTAGACAGTTATTAGATGTGATCGCGGCGGGGTAGGCGCGGTTGAAGGGGCGGGGCCCAGTGGATACACTCTGCCGCGGAGAGGTGGCAGAGTGGTTGAATGCGGCGGTCTCGAAAACCGTTACGTCGGTAATCCCGGCGTCGGGGGTTCGAATCCCCCCCTCTCCGCGGTTCAGCACGCCGCCGAAGGCCGGAGCGTGCTGACAAGCTGAAATGCTAATAACGCGTATGATGCTCCCTATGGTCCGGCTTCGTTCCTTGGTGGAGATCTGCAGTCGTGCGTAAGGCCGGTAATTCCGGGGTTTGGGATGCGGTTTTGATCACGGCCGGCTTCTGGGTGCTTGTGGCCTCGCTGTGGATGGATGTCGACTACATGGGCGCGACTCTGGAGAGGATCTCCACGCGGTCGATGGCGTTCCACGTGGACTTCGACAGCTTCTGGCGATCAGCGAGGGCGATGCTCGAAGGACAGAACATCTACGATACGGGGGTTGAGCTGGTAAACCTCAACCCTCCGGTATGGACCGTGCTCATCTCGCCTCTCGGGCTTCTCGAGCCGATCACGGCTTACAGGGTCTTCGTCCTGATCTCGCTCGTCGTGGTCGTCGGCTATCTGGCTTGGACGGTAGAGGAACTGCGCCTGAGGCCTGGGTGGACAGTCGTCGGGGTCGTGATGCTGCTCCTCTCTTCGCCGCTGCTCGCTACTTTGGCGCTCGGGCAAGTCTATCCCGTGCTGGCTCTGGGGCTCGTGGCGGCATGGGTAGCTGACCGGCGGGACGGGCAGGAGATCTCCGGCGCGGCCCTTGGCCTGGTCGTCGCCTTGAAGCCTTCACTCCTCCCCGTGCTCCTGTGGCCGCTCGTCAGGCGGAGGTGGAGGGCTCTCTTGCCCGCGCTCATCTCAGGGGCCATGGCCACGCTCGTTGGGGTCCTTGTACTCGGAGCAGGGGCGACGCTCGACTACATCAGGGTACTGAGGGAGCAGCCGGTCAGCACCTACTGGGATAACGCATCCTTGCCCTCTGCGGCGGCGCGGTTGTTTACGGAGAACCCATACGCCCAGAACGTCGTGACGCTTCCGTGGATGGTCGGTGTCGGCTATGCGCTTGGGATCATCGTCATCGTCCTTACCGCCATTAGAGTCAGGCACGGTCCCGAGGTGGGGTTATGGGCGCTGGTTGCGGCCTCGCTCCTGGCCTCGCCCATCGCCTGGCATAATTATCTGGTACTGCTCGGTCCCGGTGTGTTGCTGCTTCTGGCGCGGGGCAGGGCGGCGCCGGCTTTTCTGCTGCTCGCGTTGCAGGCTATCCCGGCGCAGTGGCCCCTGATCTGGAACGACAGGGGCACGGTCGTGGCCTCACTGGCGATGACGCTCTATCTCTACATCCTGATCGCACACTGGCTCGCCCTCCTGGCCGCAACGAGGGAGCCCGCACAGGCGTTTCGGCCCGAGCCTGCTGCAGAGAAGCCAGGATGACGGTAGTTGGGAGCCACTTTGGGAAGCGTGGCATACTTCCACGTGAGTAGCGGTCCCTGAAGGAAAGGTGGAAGAGATGGCAGAGACCCTTATGCAGCGTGTGGTCGAAGCATTGCCCTTCCTGGACGACATCGCCGACGACGTCCAGCCGAAGGTGCAGGAGGCCGTCGACGCAGGCGGCACGACGGTCCGTAACGTGCTCGACGGCGTCTGGCTCGAGGCGCCGTTGCACCCTGCTCTCACGGACGTGCCTGTGGGAGCCTGGACCGCGGCGCTCGTCTTCGATGGACTCGACGTTGCTACAGGGAAGGAGTCCGTAAGACACGCGGCCGACGCCTCGCTCGTCTTCGGGACGTTGGGAGCCTTCGGGGCCGCCTTGACCGGGCTCTCCGACTGGCGGTACCTGAGTGGCGGGTCGAGGCGGATGGGCGTCGCGCACGGGCTTCTGAACACGTTCGGGCTCGTCCTCAGCGTCGTCTCGATCGTCTTTCGGGCTACGGGGCGCAGGAACGCCGGGCGTCTAACCTTTCTGGCGGGCTACTCCATTAGCGGCATGGCCACCCACCTCGGTGGAGAACTCTCCTACCACTACGGGCTGCGTGTCGACAGGAACGTCTTCGAGGAAGCCGGTCCAGATGAGTTCGTTCCCGTCCTGGACGAGAACGAGCTGGCGCGAGACGATCTGCGCCGCGTCGAGGTCGAAGGCGTGGGGGTCCTGCTGAGCCGCTCTACTGCCGGCGAGGTCTGCGCGATAGCCGCCACGTGCAATCACTTCTCAGGCCCGCTCGAAGCGGGCGACCGCGAAGGCGACACCGTAGTCTGTCCCCTGCACGAGTCCCGCTTCGAGCTGTGTAGCGGCGAGGTTATCGACGGCCCGGCCGTCTTCCCCCAATCTCGCTACGAGACCAGGGTGCGCAACGGCAGAATCGAGGTCAAGGCCGCCGCGGAGAACGTTCAGAAGAAGATCAGGTAATCATCTGTCCGCCGACTGAGAAGGCGACGGGCTCGCCGGCGGGGATGTCGGCCCGGTGCTGAGCGCTCTCCTCTTCGGGTTGGTGGCCTCGAGCGCCCTGGTGATCGGCGCAGTCGCCGGGGCCTACTGGACGCCGCCAAGGCCGCTGCTCGCCTCTGCCCTTGCCTTCGCGAGCGGCGCCTTGATCACCGCGTTGGCTTTCGACCTCTTCCAGAAGTCTTTCGAGCACGGCGGCGCGTGGCTCTCCGCGATCGGCCTGCTGTTTGGGGCCGCGACCTTTGTGGTAGCCGACGAGATGCTCGATCGTTACATCGAAGGGACTGGCGGCGGCGTCTCGGCCTTCCCTTTGCTGGCAGCTGTAACGCTCGACGGCATCCCCGAGAACATGGCCCTTGGTGTCTCCCTGCTCGAGACCACAGGTGCAGGGACGTTGACGCTGCTTGTCGCCATCTTTCTCTCCAACTTGCCCGAGGCATTGGGCGGGGCTGTGGGGATGCGCCAGCAGGGCCGCTCGAGAAGCTTCGCCATCGTGGTCTGGAGCGCTACCGCGGTCGTGCTCGCCCTTGCGGTGGTCCTTGGCAACGTGGCCGTCTCTGGCGCAGGGGAAGGATTGCTCGCCGTGCTACTCTCCTTCGCCGGGGGCGCGGTGCTTGCCTCGCTGGCTGATACCCTGATGCCGGACGCCTACAAGGAGGGCGGTAAATGGGTCGCATTCGCCACCGCCGCGGGCTTCCTACTGGCGTTCCTGATCGCAGAAGTGTGAAAGCGCTTCAGGGAAGTTCACTTCCCTGAAGCGCGCTGGTCAGCACGCTTCGGCCTGCGGCCTCCGCTAGTCAGCACGGCGGCTCCGCCGCCTTGTCAGCTAGTCAGCAAGGACCTGCGCATGCGAAAGCTGACTGGCTGAAAGGCTGAAGTGCTGACAAGCGCCCGACAGGGCGCGTGCTGACCTGCTGACTAGCTCTTCTCCAGCGTCTCCAGGGCTTCTGCGGCGGCGCGACGGAGAGTGCGGCTGGAGTCGACCTGGAAGACCTTCTGCAGGTCGCCGCGGGCGCGGGCCGTCTCGCCCAGGGAGACGAGGGCCGAGGCCCTGTTGTAGTAGGCGATGCCTAACCTGGGGTCGAGCTTTATGGCCTGGTCCGTGGCTTCGAGGGCGGCGCCAGGGTTGTCCGATGCGTCGAGGCTCGCCCCGAGCGCCGAGTAGTAGCGGGGGAGGGGACGGCGGGCGGAGATCTCATCGTAGAGGTCAGCCGCCTTTTCGTACTCGCCCTTGCGGAAGGCGGTACCTGCCCGGCGTTCATCGGGGGTGACGGCGCGGGTCATTAGGGCCGTGAGGACTGCGGCGCCGCAGAGGTAGACGAGCAGGACGGGGCCGTAGTTCTCGACGGTCGCGAGGTCCATCACGAATGGCAAGCCCGCGATAAAGACACCGGTGGAGAGGGGTGGGATCAGCCGCAGGAAAAAGTCCCTGTAAGCCCGTACGCGCAACAGATCCCTGTTCTGACGGCCGATCAAGAACATGAACACCACCAGGATGGCGAGCGCGCCGAACGTCGGATACAGGAGCTTCAAGATAGCTCGTCCAGCATCCTCCGCGAGGCTGACCTGAACCGGCGGGGAAGGTCGGCCTCCTGCGCCTTCTCGAGGTCCTTGACGGCCCTGCTCTTCTTCCCCATCCGCTGCAAGACGAGGGCGCGGTTGTAGTAGGCGAGACCGTACTTGGGATCTTCTTTGATCGCCTGCGTCGAGGCTTCCACGGACTCCTCGTAACGCTCAGAAGCCCCAAGGGCGGCCCCCAGAAACGCTTTGTTACGGGCGAGCGGCTTCTCCTCTACCAGCTCCTCGTAGTACCCGACCGCCCGTGCGTAATCGCCGCTACGGAAGGCCCTGTTGGCCCTGCGCTCCAGCGAAGAAACGGAGAGGAGGCTGGCGCCGACGATGACGATGCCTGACACGGCCATCCAGACCAGGAGTGTCCGCCCGTCCCCGTAGCTCTGGACAACGAACAGGCTCAGAACCATCAAGAGCAGGGCGAGGAAGGGGAGGGCCCTACGGGCGAGATCTCCCCAGGCCTTGGCCCTCGCCAGGTCGCGGTTGGCTGCGTAGATCGTCTGCCAGCTCACGAAGAGGAGCAGGAAGATCAAGACTATCGTTATCGCTCCCGAGCCCACGTTTCCCCCCTTAGGAGCCGACCGACGCGGGCTCGAGACTCCTCAGCACCCCGAGCGCAGGGGCGACCAGTCTATCGAAGCCCTCATCGGAGAGAGCGGCCCGCGCCCCTTCGACGGAGACGGGTTCCTGGAGCTCGATCCAGGACTTGCATCCCCCGTACTCATCCCTGTAAGGAAGCTCGATGGTTTCGGTAAGCAGGTACGTGCGCAAGACCAGCACCGTCAGTGGCTTCTTCGGACGCCACTTGAAGCGGCTCTCGGCATACTCTGGCGTCCACATGTGGTGCGGGTCGAGCGCCGAGAGCTCTTCGGCCTCAGAGATCTCGTATGCGCCCTCTACCTCTGCGAACGACGAGAAGCGCAAGGGGCCATCGTCGGTGAGGTTGGGGATCCCGTCCATCAGGCCACGGTATTCCTCTTTCAGTAGTTCCGGCCTCTGGTGCTCGTAGCCGGGGAGGAGCAAGAAGCGCGTCTGGGGCACGGCGAACTCTTTCTCCCTTATGCCGCCCTTCCTGACGACGAGCGCCGTCTCTGCGCGCTCCAGCGCCCTTACGGCGACCGCCCACTCCTTCAGCGCGTGCTGTAGAGAATCCAAGACATCACCTCTCGTATAATGCGACCGTTGCACCTGGGATTATATGACTATATGAGGCGGACGTAATCGCCCTGATAGGAGGCCTTACATGGAAGGGCAAGAGAGACCACACCGCGTAGAACGAGACTCGATGGGGGAGGTCGAGGTTCCCCGCGAGGCCCTCTTCGGCGCCCAGACCCGCCGCGCCCTGGATAACTTCCCCGTAAGCGACCTCCGATTCCAGAGACGGTTTATCCAGGCTCTCGGTGCCATAAAACTCGAAGCCGCCGTCGTGAACAACGAGCTAGGGCTGCTCGACGCCGGGCTCATGGAGGCCATCGTGGAGGCGGCGGCGGAGGTCGTCGAGGGACGGCTCGACAATCAGTTCGTGCTCGACATCTTCCAGACCGGGAGTGGCACCTCCACGAACATGAACGCCAACGAGGTCCTCTCCAACCGGGCCATCCAGATCCTGGAAGGCGAGCTAGGCTCCAAGAGTCCGGCCCACCCCAACGACCACGTCAACCAGGGCCAGTCCTCCAATGACGTCATCCCGACCGCCATCCACCTCTCCGCACTCGTCGCCATCAAAGAGGACCTGCTCCCAGGCCTGCGCAAGCTCCAGGAGGCGCTTGACATGAAGGCCCGCGAGTTCGATGATGTCGTCAAGACGGGGAGGACTCACCTCCAGGACGCCACCCCGATCCGTCTCGGTCAGGAGTTCCGGGGGTACGCAGGCCAGATCGAACGCGGCATACAGCGCGTCGACAAAGCCGTAGGAGACCTCGCCGAGGTCGCCCTCGGTGGTACCGCCGTCGGCACCGGCGTCAACACCCACCCCGATTTCGCTTCCAAAGTCTGCGAGAGACTCAGCGCCCGCTTTGGTATCG
>JACCSM010000090.1 GCA_013698525.1 Rubrobacteraceae bacterium | reverse complement strand
TCGCGGCCTTCTCGGGGCCGTACAGGGCCCTTAGAGCGTCTTTGAAATGTTCCTCGAGGATGGGCAAAGCCGCCTCGCGCCCGGCGAGGATGGTTTTTCCGAGTTCTACGACCTTCCTGTCCCACGTCGCCAGCGTCCTCTCTGAGGAGAACCCGTCCCTGATGCGTCTCAGGAGCTGGTTGCGCTGCTGGACGGCCCTGGCGTACTCGACCGCCGCGCGGGCGTAAGCAGGACGCAGCGAGGAGAGCAGGGCGTCCAGGAACTCCCTGCGGTCCGAGGGCGCGCCCTTAACGACCCTTATGTCGTCAGGGAAGAACGTGACGACGCGGGCCCCCGCGCCACCGGCGGCGTAGTTGGTGAGGGAAGGGGCAGGGACCCCGTCGACCGTGATGCGCTTCTTCTGCCCCGGGGCGTAGCCGATGGCTACGGCGCGTTCGCCGGTGGAGCCGTCGACTGCTATACGGGCCTCGGTGCGGGTGAAGTCTGCGCCCCACCGGACGACCTCGTTCTCCTTCGGGGTGCGCGGCGAGGAGCCCGTGACGTTGAAAGCGATGGCCTCGAGAAGGTTCGTCTTTCCCTGGGCGTTATCCCCGACGACCACGTTCAGACCGGGGGCGAGCAGGGCCGTAGCGTCGACGTAGTTGCGGAAGTTGACCAGGCGCAAGGCCCGCAGATAGGCGCTCAACCGATCACCAACCGCTCGTCCCCCAACTCGACCACGTCGCCCTCCTCCAGCCTGCGGCCGCGGCGCGTCTCGACCTCCCCGTTCACGCTGACCTCTCCGGCCTGGATCAGGACTTTCGCCTCACCGCCCGTCCCGACGAGGCTGGCAGCCTTGAGCGCCCGGCCCAGCGTCGTGCCCGGTGGGATCCGCAAGGCGCCTGTGGTCAGCCGCGTGAAGGGTCGCGCATCGGCATGATCAGGTACAAGAAGTCGGGCTCTTCACCGTTCCCGTTCTTCTCCGGCACGATGAGCCCAGGCTTGAGTGGCTCGTTGAGCTTGAAGACGACGTTCTCCGAATCTATCGCAGAGACCCCATCGAGCAGGTAGCCGGGGTTGAAGGAGATCAGGAACTCGTCCTCGCTGTCCGCCTCAAGCCTCTCGTGCGCGTCTCCGATCTCGCCGTTCCGCACGATCACCTCGACGGAACCTTCGGAGAAGGAGAGGCTAACGGGGACCGGCGGCGTCTGGCGGGCGGCGAAGAGGTTGACCCGCCTCAGGGTGCCGATCAACTCCTCCCGCGAAACTGAGATCTCACGCTCGAATCCTCCAGGCAAGAGTCGCCTGTACTCGGGGAAGTTGCCGTCGATGAGCCGCGTGCCCAAGACGACGTCGCCGATCCTGAACAACGCCTGGTTCTCTGAGAGCGCCACCTCGACGTCCTCCTCATCAGAACCGGAGAAGACCCTGGAGACCTCCTGCATCGCCCTCGCCGGTATGATCGCCTCCCTCGATCCTTCGAAGGAGGTGGTGGCGAGCTCAGTCTCCTTGATGCTGAGGCGGTAGGAGTCGGTCGTGACCATCCTTACGCGCGAGTCCTCGAAGCTGATCAGGATCCCCGTCAACACGGGCCTGGTCTCGTCCCGCGAGTACGAGCGTGACACTTTCTCTACGGTCTCCACGAGCGACTCCCCCGACATCCTGAAGGTGCCCTCTTCAGGGAAGACGGGTAGCTGCGGGTAGTCGTCGGCCGCGTAAGCCCGAATGCGGTACTCGTTCTCCCCAGCCACGAGCCTGACCATCCCCTCGGAGGAGTCGTGCTCCAGCGAGAAGCTTCCGCCAGGCAGCGACCGTACGATGTCGTTGAAGATGCGGGCCGGTATCACAACGCGCCCTTCTCCTTCGACCTCAGCCAGCGACGACGTCTGGATCGAGATCTCCATGTCCGTCGAGGATAACGCTAGCGCCTCTCCCCTACCCTCCAGAAGTATCCCCCCAAGCAACTGGATGGTCGACCTCGCAGAGACCCCGCGCGAGACCAGCGCCAACTTTTTGCCGAACGTTTCAGTGCTACAAACTGCCCTCATACAACTCCCTTCTCACCTTATTATTACTACCTAAACCATATATCTATTAGAATAATAATAATAATAAGGCCTGTGGATATGTGGATAACTCAGAAAATCCGCTTTACATAAGCCAAATGGTCCTCCTCGTGCCTGTGGATAAAATTGTGGATAACCCGCCATTTCCTGTGGACAGATTGTGGATAAGTGGCGAGTTATCCACAGGATAGAGTTATCCACAATTTTATCCACAGGGTTATCCACAGATTTTACCCCTCTTATCCACAGGTTTATCCACAGGCCTCTCTCCACTCAAATGCTACAAATTGCCTGAATTCCTTGTTTCCAGCTGTCTTTATCCACAGCTTGAAGGAGTTATCCACAGTTTCTGTGGATAACTGGACCAGGTTGTGGAAGCTTTCCGGCGACTTATCCACAGGACGACGATACCCTGTGGACCGGGTGTGGACAGAATACACATTCAATGCATATTTCGTGTTACAATCTCCTTACCCTGGGGGAGGGGGTTCGGGGTCACCTCTTGCTCTTTACCTGTTGGGTGATCTCGTGTATCTGGGAGAAGACATCGCGGTCGCTATTTATGAGGTTGGCTATCTTTGCCGTGGCGTGCATAACTGTGGAATGGTCGCGTCCGCCGAAGGCCTTCCCTATTTTGGGGAGTGACACGTCGGTGAGCTCTCGGGAGAGGTACATGGCGACCTGCCTGGGGTATGCGAAACCTTTAGAGCGGCTCTGGCCGATGAGGTCAGCCTTCGCGACACCGAAGTAGCGGCAGACCTCGTGTTGGATGAGTTCTATGGGGATCTCACGGTAGGCCTGGTCGGGCAGGATGTCCCTGAGGACCTCTTCGGCGAGATCGGCGCTGACTTGCCGGCCGTAGAGCGAGGCGTAGGCCAGAATGCGCACGAGGGCCCCTTCGAGCTCCCTGATGTTCGTCGAGACCTTCGAGGCGATAAAGGTCAGCACGTCGTCGTCGACCTCGAGATGGTCCATAAGGGCTTTCTTGCGCAGTATGGCGATCCTCGTCTCCAGGTCGGGCGGCTGGATGTCCGTCACCAGGCCCCACTCGAACCGGCTGACCAGCCGGTTCTCTAGTGTCTGGATGTACCTCGGGTGCCTGTCCGAGGCTATGACGATCTGCTTGTTCTCCTCGTAGAGAGCGTTGAAGGTGTGGAAGAAAGCCTCCTGGGTCTCGACTTTGTTCTCGAGGAACTGGATGTCGTCGACCAGGAGAACGTCATTCTCGCGGTAGCGCTTCTGGAACTCGAGGGGCGCGTTGTCCCTCATCGAGTTTATGAAGTCGTTCGTGAACTGCTCGCAGGTAACGTAGCGGATCCTCATGCTCGGGTCCTGGTCCTCCACGTAGTGCCCCAGGGCGCGCAAGAGATGGGTCTTACCCAAACCCACGCCGCCGTAGATAAAGAGCGGGTTGTAGACGAGGCCGGGGGTCTCGGCGACGGCGAGCGTAGCCGCGTGGGCGAACCTGTTTCCCGCCCCGATGACGAACGTGTCAAATGTGTATTTGGCCCTGAAAGACCTGGGCGCACGCGCGTTCAGAACAGACTCAGCACCCTCCGCGGCAGCACCGTTCCCCTTGTGGATGCCTGGCCCTCCGACGCTGACAACCAGGGAAGTCTCCTGGCCTACTACGTCGTCGAGCGCCTCCTCCAGAAGCGGCCTGAAGCGGCTCTCGATATACTCCTTGGCGAACGTGTTGGGGACCGAGATCTCCAGCTGATCCTCGTATAGGGCTACGGGGCGTATGCCCTCGAACCAGACCCGGAGCGACGAGACGTCTATGTGTTCGGAGGCCCGATCCAAGACCTCGGTCCAGACTTGCTCGGCCTTACCGGCCACGCTTACTTGACCCAGGCGTTGATTATGGACTCGACCAGATCCCTACCGAGCGGGGAGATGAGGCGCTTGCCCGACTCGTCGGCCATGACGAGGCCGTGCTCTTCGAGGACCGAGAGATCCCTGTACGCGGTGCTTACGCTTATCTCCAGCCTGTCGGCCACGGTCGATGGACCAACCTCACCGCACTCGAGGACCGTGATGAGGGCCTTCTGCTGCCTCTCGGAGATGTTCATCCGCGGTACTCCGTCGGGGTACCGTCTCTGCGGGGACGGCTCAGAAGCCTCCCGTTCCTCGACCACTCTCTCATCGCCGGCAACGGAGACGGTGGCCACGGTGCCGCCACCGATGTTGTCTTCGATGGTGACACTCCCGCCGACCTTCTCGGCCGCCGCGCGTGCGATGCCGAGCCCGGCTCCGACGCCCCGGATCTCACCGAGCGTCTCGGGTGTGGCGCCGCTGAAACCGAACTCCATCGCCCTGCTCTTGCTCTCCACCCCTGGTCCCTTGTCCGAGACCCGCACCACGTTGCCCTCCTCGAGAATGGAGATAACCACCCCGCGGTAGCCGGCGTGAATGAGGTTCTCCACTACCTCCCGAATAGCTTCCTCGGGAACTCCGCCCCCAGCCTCTCTCACCTTCTCCGTCACGAACCTGGTGAACTTCTGCGTGGCGGAACCAGGGTTGGCCGCCGAGACTTCGGTTATCTCCGGGGTGCCGCCGCTGGGATAGACTGCTATGCGAACGTCTATGCCCGCCTGGTCCGTCTCCCCTAGTGTCCGCTGCGCGTGCATCATCCCCAGAAGGGAATTTAGCGCACCCCTCATCATAGCGCTATAGCCTAAGGGCATAAAATCAGCTTTTGCAGGCAATTAAGATGGTTATCCACAAATTTATCCACAGGTTGTGGATAACCACAAAGAAGCCAAGCTTCGGGGCGGCTTCGAAGCTCAATCGGGTGTGCTTCAGACCCTGTAACACGTTGGATGATCCTGGCAATGCACACATCCTAAAAGCTGTTTTGCAGCATTTTTCTGCAAGAGGAACCTGGTAGTTTCGTGTTCGCGGAGCCGGACTCGCCTCTAGGATCGCTGGATGGTGTTGCTGGCTTCGGATATACTCTCGTGGTTCGTCTGCATATTTCGGAGTGCCCGTAGAGGAGTTCGATGAAGCGTACTTATCAGCCAAATCGTCGTAAGAGAGCCAAGACGCACGGCTTCCGCCAGCGCATGAGTTCGGTGGGTGGGCGCAGGATCATCGCCGACCGCCGGCGCAGGGGCCGCAAGCGCCTGGCAGTTTGACCGTTGCCTCGCAGCAAACGCATGCGTCTGACTGACTCGCCGGAGTTCGAGAGGGTCTACCGCCAGGGCACCGCTTACAGGGGCAGGCTCTTCTCGGTGCACGCTTTCCCCAACGAGCATGGCAACCCGCGGCTGGGCCTCTCCGTGTCCCGAAAGGTCGGCAACGCGGTAACACGAAACGCCGTGCGACGGAGACTCAGGGAGGTGTTTCACTCGTGCATCTCTGAGATCGCCGGGGACATGGACCTCGTTGTGTCGGCGAGGCCGGCTGCGGCCAAGGCTACTCTCGAGGAGCTCAGGGAGGAGTTCGGCAAGTCGTTGGGCAGGGTCGGCGGCCAGGTCGAGCGCCGGTCGGTTTGACGGCAGCGGGCCATGTCTTCGAGAAAGGTGAGCACAGGACTGATTCGACTCTACCGCAGCTACCTCTCCCCCATGCTACCGGCGTCTTGCAGATTTACACCGAGCTGCTCCCTTTACACGCTGCAGGCCATAGAGAAGTACGGCGCACCGAGGGGCATTTTCATGGGCTTCCTAAGGGTGCTCCGTTGTCACCCGTTCTCAAAGGGAGGATTCGACCCCGTAAGATGAGTAGGATCTCATGATCAACAATATCGCAGACTTTTTCGCGAACCTCTTCAGTCCCATAGTGAGCGTCCTCGGCGTAGTACTGCTGTACTTCCATCAGACGCTCGGCGCGCCTTGGTGGCTTGCGATCGTGCTCCTGACCGTGATCGTGCGTAGCCTCCTCTTCCCACTGACGGTGAAGCAGGTCAGGAGTATGCGCGCGATGCAGGACCTGAAACCGCACATGGATAGGGTCCGCGCCCAGTTCAAGGACAATCCACAGCGGCAGCGGGAGGAGATGGCGAAGGTCTACCAGGACCAGGGGGTGAACCCCCTCGGCGGATGCCTCCCGATTCTGGTCCAGATGCCCATATTTATCGGGATTTTCTATGTTATCCGCCAATTCGGCGGTTACAGCCTCGGTGACAGGACGGTGCCCCCACAATACCCCAGCTTTCACGAGGGCGGCATCCTGTGGTTTCAGAATCTGTCGAATGCCGATCCCACATACCTCTTGCCCATCATCTCGGCGGTAACGATGCTGGCGGCTACCGAGATAACAGCGAAGAACATAGACCCCCAGCAGCGCTGGCTGATGCGGCTGCTTCCCATAGGCTTCACCATATTTCTCCTCAACTTCCCCGCCGGACTGTTTATGTACTGGATCACCTCTAACCTGGTGACCCTGGTCCAGAACTTCGTGATCTACAACTACGGTCCCGGCAAGAAGACTTCTGGTGATACGAAGGGTACCGATAACGGGAAGTCGAAAGCCACCTCGGGTGACCGGCAGGCTCAGGATTCCAGTAGCGAACAAACGTCCGCAAACAGTCAAGAGGTCGCCACCAAACAGGCCGCCAAGATCGCGAAGAGGAAGCGGAGAAAGAAGAAGAAATGACAGATAATCGAGAGTTTCACGCCTCTTCGATCGAAGAGGCCGTAGAGAAGGCAGCCCTGGACCTGGAGTTGCCTTCCGAAGAGGTGTCTTACCGCGTGCTCGATGAGGGCAACACGGGTTTCCTGGGTATCGGGGCGCGGGACGCCCGCATCGTCGTCGAGGCGTCGGCCCAGATCACAGAAGTCCCCGAGACCGAGCCTCTCGAGTCCGCCTCGGCCGAGACCGACGCGGTGGACGTGCCCGAGCCAGAACCGTCCGAAAATGCCGCAACAGCAGATTCGTCCATTCTGTCCGAAGTCTACGGGGAGTCCTCGGAGTCCGAACAGGTCCAGGCTCCTGATGAGCTGCTGGTTGAGATTAGGGTGCTCGTGTCCTCGGTCCTTGAAGCAATGGGCTTCGAAGCTCGTGTAGAGGTCTACGACGCGGGAGGGTTTATCGCCGCGGATGTCGCCCCCGATAACACCGCCCTGTTCATAGGGCAGAAGGGCGAAACTATCGATGCCCTCCAGTACCTGGTCAACGTCTCTGCGTTCAGAGATCGTCCTTTCTTCAAGCGGGTGGTTCTCGACGCAGAGGGGTACCGCCAACGCCGCGTCGAGGCGATACAGGGCATGGCCCATCGAACCGCCCGCCGCGCCGTCCGCGAGCGGCGGACTGTGGAAATGCCGCCTATGAACGCCTCGGAAAGACGTGTCGTCCACCTATTTCTCTCTGAGAACCCAGGGGTCTCGACCGAGAGCGAAGGCAGCGGCGATAACCGCCGGGTGAAGGTCTCTCCCACTTCATAGGTTTACGGATCTCGTTTCACGTGAAACATAGACCGCCACTACCCTTGCAGGACGTGCTGCGCGACAGGAGTTTGTTTGTGCAATTTTCTGTCGCGCGTGTACGTTTCACGTGAAACGCTCTTATGGATTCTCTTAGCTTGTTGGAGGAACAGGTGACTGCCTGGGGGATGCGTCTCGGCTCCTGCCGGCGGGAGCATTTGCTTGAGTACGCCCGCCTCCTCGCTTCTTACGATCGCGCGAACGTCATCGGCACCAGCGACGTGGACGGGATCTTGCTGGCCCACGTTCTCGATTCGTTGAGCTGCTTTCTGCACGAGCCGCTGCTACACGCCGGGCGTCTGGCTGACGTTGGCAGTGGTGGCGGGCTTCCAGGCATTCCGATAAAGATCATGAAGCCTGACCTTACGGCGACCCTCGTCGAATCGACCGTCAAGAAGGCCGCGTTCTTGCAGTACGCGCTCGACAGCCTCTCCCTCGATGGTGCAGAAGTCGCGAATAGCAGGGTAGAGGATCTCGGCCGGGCGAAGGCTTCCCGCGGCGCTTACGATGTCGTGACGTCGCGGGCGGTAGCCCGATTATCAGTCGTGGCGGAGTATTGTGTGCCGCTCCTCGAGACCGGCGGTTGGGCCATCGCCATGAAAGGCAGGCTGGAACAGGAGGAACTGTCAGAGGGCAGCAGGGCGGTCGGTACGCTGGGGGCGAGGGTGGCGGGGATCACAAAGGTGCCCATGTTGTCGGAGGTTGGCGAGAAGGAGCGAAACCTGGTAATCCTCGAAAAGATCCGGGAGACCCCGGCACACTATCCCCGCCGGTCGGGCGTCGTGGCCAAGAGGCCGCTCGGCGTTGGCTGAGCAATGCCGACAAACGACGTGCTAAGATGCCCGCGGTGAGGAAGATTATAGCCATAGTGAACCAGAAAGGCGGTGTAGGCAAGAGCACGACCGCCATCAACCTGGCGGCTTATCTCGCCGGCAAAGGCGAGAGAATACTCGTCGTCGACATGGACCCGCAGGGAAACGCGACCAGTGGCCTCGGCGCGTCGCCTGGCTCGGGCGGATGCATGTACGATGTTCTGCTCGAGGGCAAACCCCTGCAGGACGTGGCTGTGAAGACGGAGATCGAAGGGCTTGACGTTGCGCCGGCCACCATCAACCTCGTCGGCGCTGAAGTCGAACTGGTTTCGAGCCTGGCACGCGAATTCAAGCTCAAGCGGGCTCTGGAGAGACCGTCATCGTACGACAGGGTGTTACTAGACTGCCCACCGTCCCTGGATCTACTGACCCTCAATGCGCTGACCGCCGCTGATGAAGTCCTTATCCCGATACAGTGCGAGTACTACGCACTGGAGGGGCTCACCCAGCTCATGCAGAGCATCAGGATGGTCAGGGAGGAGTTGAACCCAGGACTCGAGGTCGGCGGGGTGCTCCTGACCATGTTCGATCCACGTACGAACCTGGCCCATCAGGTAGCCGATGAAGTCCGTTCCTTTTTCGGTGATCGCGTCTTCCATACCATCGTCCCGAGGAACGTAAGGTTGAGCGAAGCCCCCAGCTTCGGAATGCCTGTAGCCCTGTACGCGCCGAAGAGCACAGGAGCCGAGGCGTATTCGGCCGTTGCGGACGAGGTGGTGAGTCGTGGGTAAGCGAGGCCTGGGACGAGGCCTCTCCGCCCTCATCGCGACCGGAGAGAGCGTAGGAGGACTGAAATTCGAGGAGCTACCAGTATCGGCGATCCGCCCGAACTCGCGCCAGCCGAGAAGTAGCTTCCCCGAGGCAGGGATACGAGAGCTTGCCGCCTCCATACAGGAGGTCGGTATATTGCAGCCTCTGGTCGTACGACCGACGCCGGGCGGCTTCGAGCTCATAGCAGGGGAGAGAAGGCTGAGGGCGGCGAAGGAAGCCGGCCTCGAAAGGGTGCCCGTCCTCATCAGACAGGCAGGCGAGGACGAGTCCATGGAGCTGGCGCTCGTGGAGAATCTGCAGAGAGAGAACCTTAGCCCTCTGGAGACCGCCGCCGCTTACCAGGCTCTCATGGATGGGTTCGGGCTTACCAAAGAGCGGCTCGCGCGCAGGCTGGGCAAGAGCAGGGCCGCGGTCACCAACACCCTGCGCCTCGTGCAGCTGCCGGAGGGGATACAAGCCCTCCTGGGCGACGGAAAGCTCTCGGAAGGACACGCCCGCGCGCTGCTGGGGCTGCAGACCGAGGAGCAGATGACCCGGCTGGCGCAGAAGGTAGGGGCCGAGAAACTCTCCGTCAGAAGGACCGAGGAGCTCGTCCGCGAACTGCTCGGCAGCCCTGGCGAAACATCACATGCCACGCCCCAGCAGGGTAGTACGACCCCGGACGAGTTCCACGAAGCCTCGCGCCTCATGCGTGAAGCCCTCGAGTTGCCGGTCAGAGTCAAGAGCCTGAGAAGCGGCGGAAAGGTCGAGATCCGCTTCCGCCAGACAGAGGAACTCGAAGCCCTCGTGTCCCTCCTGACCTCACAGGATGATGGCTAATATAAGGCACTAAAAGCACAAATAGCCTTGTGCGCATAGAAATAGGATGCCACCTGGTCCACGATAGGCCTAACGCCGAGTGTCGCGGTAGTATAGACTTAACTGCCTGCGCTTTCTCGAGGTTTGTGGCGCGTGGGGGGAGGAGACGGCATGTCGGTTGGACAGCCAAAGGCATCGGTGATTCTAGGCGTATTGTCTCTGGCGTTTGTGTATGCAGGAGCGGCAGGGGCGCAGGGACCGGCGCAGGGCGCGACTGAGGATGCGTCTGTCGCAGGATCCGCGCGGATGCCTATGCTCGAGGCAAAGATAAGCGATCAGGATGCCGCCTTGCGGGACAGTATCCGGGAGATCTCCACCGTAGGCGCCGAGTTGGACCGGACCCAATCGCGGGCGGACAGTGCGAGGGCGCGCGTCGGGGATCTCGTACGACAGACCAGGCAGTTGAAGCGACAGATAGCCGAGCAGGATGCGGCTTTCCGTGAGGCACAAGCCAGATACAGGGATCAGGCCCTGGCCGCCTATAAGGGCGGAAGCCTCGAAGGCCTGGCTGACCTGCTAGACGGGTGGTTCTTCGGTTCCTGGCAGGGTGTCGCAGGGGTCGATGATCCCCTAGTGGCCCGCATTCTCCTCGACAGTAGGCAGGATCTGGCCGCATTTCAGGAGTCCAGGCAAACACTAAGGAACACGCAACGTCAGATCTCCCAGAGACGACGCGACTACAACGCTGCCATGAGGGAGCAGCGGGTGGTGACGACGGACCTTCGCCGGCGCGAGCAGGCGCTCGACGAATCCATTGACCGCCTGAGTAACAACAATGCGCGGACGGAAGCCCGCCTGCACAAGCTCGAGGCGGCGGAGAGGACACGCATTCAGAAGAGCCCGGCCGCTACCGGCGGGGGAGAGGTGGGTAGCGGGTACGAGCGCGAGGTCGCACGCGACGAGATAGTAGCCAGTGCCGCCGAACCTACCTCCAGGGAGAGGTACATGGAGCTCTACAAGACGTCAGCCGAGACATACGGGTTCGGGCCTGACTGGTACATACTCGCGGCCGTCGGGAAGGTCGAGTCGAATCATGGCCAGAACCCGGGAACGTCCTACGCCGGCGCCATGGGCCCGATGCAGTTCATACCATCGACGTGGGAGACCTCGGGCGTTGACGGCAACGGCGACGGGGTCGCCAACGTAATGGACCCGGAAGACGCCATACCCGCGGCCGCCCGCTACCTCAAAGCCGGCGGGGCGCCGCAGGACTGGTACAGGGCGCTGTACTCCTACAACCACGCCGACTGGTACGTGAAGAAGGTCCTCGCCGTGGCCGAAGGGTATCGACGACTCGCGAAAGACAACGGGGTCGGACCCTACGTCTAGAAGTTCGCGGTCGGATCCTGTTTTCTAGAAGCTCTTCTCCGGGCGACACTCCAGTTTCGTGCACTTTGCACAAAGACCTGGCGAGAGTCCTCCTCTAGCATGGGCTACCGGAAAGCTGGAGATCTGGAGAGGGGGCGTCGTAGGCACGCATCGCAGGGGCTACCGAACTCTGGTAGCGGCGCTGTTTGTTTCGAGCCTCGTGGCGGCGGGGCTCGCCGGCTGCGGGGAAGGTTCGGAAGATGCCGAAACCCAGGAGAGGGATCAGGAGAGCACGCTGACCGTACTAGCTGCTTCTTCACTCACCGATGCGTTCGGGGAGTTGGCGG
>JACCSM010000085.1 GCA_013698525.1 Rubrobacteraceae bacterium | reverse complement strand
GGGCGAGTCCCATGGAGGGTTCGTCGAGTAGCAACAGTTTCGGACGGCTCATCAGGGCGCGGCCGATCGCGAGCATCTGCTGTTCGCCGCCGGACATGGTACCGGCCTCCTGCTTGACACGTTCCTCAAGACGCGGGAAGAGTTCGAAGACGCGGTCCATGTCCTCCTGTACGCCAGGGCGATCTTTCCTGTGATAAGCACCCATCTCCAGGTTCTCGCGGACCGTCATGCGGTGGAAGATCTTGCGCCCCTCCGGGCTCTGGGAGATACCCTTCGAGATCATGCCGTGGGCGGGCAACCCCTGGATCTCCTCTCCGGAGAAGAAGATCCTGCCTTCCCTTGGCGGCAATACACCGTGGATGGAGCGCAGCGTCGTTGTCTTGCCGGCCCCGTTGGAGCCGATGAGGGTGACGACCTCGCCCTCATCGACGGTCAGCGAGATCCCACGGAGAGCCTGGATGTGTCCATAGTAGCTGTGGACGTTGTCCAGTTCGAGGAGGGGCATGCTAGCCCGTCCTGGCTGTTCCGAGGTAGGCTTCTATCACCTTCGGGTCCTGGCGCACCTCGGATGGTGAACCCTCGGAGATCTTCTCCCCATGATCCAGCACCGTCACCCTGTCGGAGATGCTCATGACGACCCGCATCTCGTGCTCGATGAGCAGCACGGCTATCCCCCGCTCTTCCCGTAACCTGCCGATCAGCTCCGTCAGGCGCGCCGTTTCCTGCGGGTTCATCCCGGCCGTCGGCTCGTCCAGCAGCAGGAGCTTCGGCTCGGAGGCCAGGGCCCTGGCTATCTCCAGTCTCCGTTGGTCCCCGTACGACAGGTTCTTTGCGAACACCTCCCGTCCCTGGATGCCGGCGAAGTCCAGCAGCTCCGCGGCCTTCTCGCGGGCTTCGCGTTCCTCGCGCCGCGTGCCCGGCGTGCTGAAGATAGTCCCGAAGATGCTGCCCTTCAGGCGCGTGTGCATCCCGGCGAGCACGTTGTCCAGCGCGCTCATGGTGCCGAAGAGCCGAATGTTCTGGAAGGTGCGACCGATACCCATCCGGGCCCTGCGGTGGGCTCCGTAACGCGTTATGTCACGGCCGAGTAACGTGAAGTTGCCCGAGGAGACCTCGTAGAGCCCGCTCACCATGTTGAAGAACGTGGTCTTGCCGGCGCCATTCGGACCGATCAGGCTGACAATGGACCGCTCGGGTATGTCGAAGTCGACCGAGTCGACCGCCACCAGACCGCCGAAAACCTTGATGATCCCACGTGCCACCAGTATGTTGGTGTCGCCAGTGTCTCGTTGGGCGCTTCCGCTCTCCTCAGCCACGGGTCGAACCACTCATCGCCTCGCGGCCCCGGGTTCGTGCAGTTCCTCGGCCCGCTGGCGATTGGGGATGATCCCCTCCGGCCTGAGGAGCATCATGACCACGAGCAGGATGCCGAAAAGGAAAAAATTGTACTTGGGGACGTCCGCGTTGCTGAGGGCCGCGCTCCCAACCGCGTCGCCTATCGCGTGGACCCACTCGTTGATCTGGGGCAGGAGGTAGAAGTTGAGGCCCTGCAAGGCAACCGCGCCCAGGATCACGCCGTAAATGCTTCCCATGCCGCCCAGGATGACCATGGAAAGGATAAGGATCGAGATGTTGAACGAGAAGCTCGTCGGAAAGATGTTCTTTATAAATGCCCCGTAGTACGCGCCTGCCAGGCCTCCGAACACAGCCCCCATGGCGTAGGCCCAGAGCTTGGTCGTCACCGGGTTGATGCCCATCGCGGCGGCGGCCGTCTCATCCTCGCGCACGGAGATCCAGGCCCGCCCGAGCCTGGAGTCCCTGAGGCGTATGTTCACGTAGACCGTGATGAGCACAAGGATCAGAATAGTGTAGTACCACGGGTTCAGGTCCAGCGTACCGAACCGCTGCCAGTCGCTCATGGACTCAGGCAGGAACGGGATGCCTGGCGAGTCTATGGCCTTGATGCCGATGGTGCCGTTGGTCAGGTTGAAGCCGCCGAGATCTCCGGCGTTCTGGAAGAAGCGCGGGATGATCTCCCCGAAGCCAAGGGTCACTATCGCCAGGTAATCCCCGCGCAGCCTGAGGGTCGGGGCGCCGATGATCATGCCGCACAGGCCGGTGAACGCCCCGGCGATTATCAGGATCAGCCAGAACGAGAGGTGTATGCCAAGGATTTTGCCCCCGGTAAGGGAGGTCGCGGTCGAGCCGAAGGAGATGCTGACCTGCTGGAAGTGGGTCGAAGCGAGCCAGCCGACTACGTAGGCGCCAAGGGCGTAGAACGCTACGAAGCCAAGATCCAG
>JACCSM010000076.1 GCA_013698525.1 Rubrobacteraceae bacterium | reverse complement strand
GAAGCCCTGGATGAACCCGAAGAGGGCTGGACGGTCGCCCTCCTGAACGACCGCGGCGAACGGAAGGCGACGGGCAGCTACTACACCCCCGACTACGTCGTGAAGTACATCGTCGAGGCGACGGTGGGACCCCTGCTGCACGAGGCTGTGGAAGGGGCGAGGAGCGACGATGAGAGAGTTGAAGGAGTGCTCGCCCTCAACGTTCTCGACCCCTCCATGGGCAGCGGCCACTTCCTGGTCGAGGTGACAGAGGGGATCGCGCGCTTCCTCGTCGAAATGGGCGTCGCACCGGACGAGCTCTCGGCCGACGGCGAGGCCGAGTTGGCCTACTGGAAGCGGCGCGTCGCCCAGTCGTGCGTCTACGGCGTGGACGCCAACCCGCTCGCCGTAGACCTCGCCAAGCTAAGCCTCTGGCTCGCCACGGTGGCAAAGGACCGCCCGCTCTCCTTCCTCGACCACCACCTGAGGACAGGCAACTCCCTCGTCGGGGCGCGCATAGCGGAGATACAGCCCGGGGGCGGCAAGAAGCAGAAGAAGGCGAAGGCCGATGACGGGGCGCAGCTCTCGATGCTCGAGGACGACGCCTTTCTGCGCAGCGTGAGCAACGCGGTCGGTTCGATCTGGTTGATCGAAGAGTCCCCCGCCGAGACGCTGGAGGAAGTGCGGGAGCAGGAGCGGCTCTACACCCGCCTGCGCGAGGGCCTGACCCGCCGCTACGCCCGCCTGGCCGACCTTGCCACCGCCACGAACTTCGGCGTCGACGTAGATCGCTCGCTCTGGAAGCCGCTCACGGACTACGCCGCGGGCCGCGCCCCCTACGCCCCGCCCCAGTTCGCCCTCTGGCTCGAAGAGTCGGAGACGCTAGCCGCAGAGAAACACTTCTTCCACTGGGAGCTGGAGTTCCCCGAGGTCTTCTTCGATCGGCAGGGCCGCCCCCTCGGTCACGACGCAGGTTTCGATGCCGTCGTCGGCAACCCGCCCTACGTCCGCCAGGAATCGCTTGGGGACTTCAAGCCCTACCTGGCCGAGGCGTATCCCGAGGTCTACCACGGCGTCGCCGACCTCTACGTGTACTTCTACGAGCAGGGCTTGAGACAGCTCCGGCGTGGCGGGTGGATGAGCTACATCGTCACCAACAAGTGGCTGCGGGCCGGATACGGTGAGCCGTTGCGGGGCTACTTCGCCTCCGAAGGCGTGCTTGAGGAGATCGTGGACTTCGGTCACGCCCCGATCTTCGAGGACGCCGACGTCTTTCCCTGCATCGTCCTCCTCAGAAAGCTGGGCCGGGAAGAGTCCGACCAGGACCGCGGCGTGCGGGTCGTCGAGTTCCCCCGCGAGGCGCTGAACGCGGACATCGCCGCCTACGTCGAAGAAAATGCCCACACCGTCCCGAAAAAGCGCTTCGGGAAGAGCGCCTGGAGCCTCGAGACAAGTGCCGTCGATGACCTGATGGAGAAGATCCGGCAGAACGGTGTCCCCCTCGCAGAGTTCGCAGGGGTGAAGCCGCTCTACGGTATAAAGACCGGCCTGAACGAGGCGTTCCTGATCGACACTCTGACAAAGGAGCGGCTCGTACGCGAGGACCCGCGCTCGGCCGAGGTCATAAAGCCCTACCTGCGCGGCCAGGACATAAAGCGCTGGTCCCCAGAGTGGCGAGGGCTGTGGATGATATTCGCCCGCCGCGGCATAGACGTAGACGCCTTCCCTGCGATCAAGAGACACCTCGAACAGTTCCGCGAACGCCTCGAACCGAAGCCGAAAGACTGGAGTGGCGGCAGGTGGCCAGGTAGGAAGCCAGGGCCATACAAGTGGTACGAGATCCAGGACTCCGTTGACTACTGGCAAATGTTCGAGCAGCCCAAAATTGTGTATCAGGTCATCCAGTTCCACCCACAATACGGTTTGGACATGAGCGGAGTGTTGAGTAACGATAAGACCTTCTTTGTGCCAGCGCACGATGGATGGCTTCTCGCCGTTCTCAACTCGCCACTCATTTGGTGGCACAACTGGCGCTACTTGGGACACATGAAAGATGAGGCGCTCAACCCAGCAGGGTGGCGCATAGAGAAGCTGCCTATTGCCCTGCCCACGGATGAGGCGCGGGGTGAGGCTGAGGAGGCGGTCGGGCGTTTGATCTCACGCACCAGATCCGGGCAGGAGGCGCGGCGCGACACGCTGAACTGGCTGCGCGTCGAGTTCGGGATCGAGAAGCCTGGCCAGAAGCTCGAAGACTTCGCGGCCCTTGGCCCCGACGCCTTCGTCGAAGAGGTCCGCAAGCGCCGCCCGAGGGGCGAAGGCCGCCTCACGCCCGGCACTCTGCGCGACCTCAAGAGCGGTTACGCAGAGATGGCCGAGCCAGTACGCCAGGCGAGGACCGAGGCCGCGAACCTCGAACGCAGGCTCTCGGACCTCGTAAACGACGCCTACGGCCTCACGGACGAAGATGTAGACCTCTTGTGGAAGACTGCCCCTCCCCGGATGCCGCGTTTAGCGTAGTGGTACAGTAGCGATGGGTGAGAATGGACTCCTTGATTCTTGGGGGCGTCAGGAAGGCAGAGACCTGTACCTCAGGGTGGTCGTCACGGGAGACCGAAGCGCTCTGCATAACGCCTTTTTCGACACCGGCTTTACCCGTCAGCAACGAAGGAGAGAGCATGAAAGTTAGTTACTACCCAGACACGGATAGCCTGTTCGTCAAGCTGAAGCCCGGCATGGAAGCTGAGGGATCTGAGGTCGCCCCCGGCATCGTGTTTCACTACACACCAGAAGGCGAGGTCACGGCCATTGACATCGACTCGAAGG
>JACCSM010000267.1 GCA_013698525.1 Rubrobacteraceae bacterium | reverse complement strand
AAAACCATCCTCGCCGGGCGCGAGGCGGCTTTGCCCATCCTCGAGGAACATTTCAAAGACGCTCTAAGGGCCCTGTACGGCCCCGAGAAGGCCGCGATACGCTACGCGCATAGCGGAACCCTCGAAGAGTACTCCGAGGCGCTCAGAGAGGCGCACAGCGCCGACGTCGAGCGTGGGACCACCTCGGTCGGGCCGCACAGGGACGACTTCGAGGTCTCTCTCGGCGGGGTGAACCTGACCACCTTCGGCTCCCAGGGGCAGCAGCGGATCGCGACGCTGGCTCTCGAGTTCGCGGCGAGGGACTACGTGAGGGGGGCTGTTGGGGAGGACCCGATCCTGCTCTTCGACGACGTGATGAGCGAGCTCGACGAGCGGCGGAGGGAGTATCTGGCCGGGTACTTTATGGAGAGCACACAGGCCGTGATCTCGACGACCAACCTCGAGTATTTCGACGAAGAGATCTTGAGAAGAACCCGTATCATACGCATATCTGGTGGTTCCATCCTGGAGACCGCAACGGATGGTGCCAGGAGGTAGCGCGACCCTGCGAAACCGGCTTACTTAAGCCACAAACGGGTTTGAGAGGCGTTGGGAAAACGCGGGGAATGTGTTACAATCATGGGGTGCAGAGTTACGATAAGAAGAACGTCTCCGGCGAAGGTGCCGGTCTAATCAAGAGGAGGGTCCGGTTCTTTGGCGGCTAACCCCACGACCAAGAATGCCAGGAGTGCTTACGATGCAAGTTCGATACAGGTCCTCGAAGGCCTCGAAGCCGTCAAGCGGCGCCCTGGCATGTACATCGGTTCGACGGGACCAAGGGGCCTTCACCACCTTGTAGGGGAGATCGTCGACAACTCGATCGACGAGGCCCTCGCCGGGTACTGCTCGGAGGTACTGGTCATCGTCCACCCCGACAACTCCGTCACGGTCACCGACGACGGGCGCGGTATGCCGGTAGGCAAGATGGCGAAGTACGGGAAGTCGGCGGCCGAGGTCATCCTCACTACCCTGCACGCCGGCGGGAAGTTCGATGGCCAGGGCTACAAGGTCTCTGGTGGACTACACGGTGTGGGCGCCTCAGTCGTGAACGCGCTCTCCGAGTGGCTTGAGGTTGAGGTCAGGCGCGAAGGGCACGTATGGAGCCAGCGCTACGAGCGCGGGTTCCCGATGGGCGCCCTCACAAAGGACCGCAAGCTCAAGAAGGGCGAGGGGACGGGGACGACCATAAGCTTCAAGCCCGACCCCGAGGTCTTCACCGAGACCGTCGAGCTCTCGTTCGACACCCTGAGTCGCCGCTTCCGCGAGTCTGCTTTCCTGAACAAGGGCTTGAAGATAAGGCTTTTGGACGAGCGGGAAGAGGACAGGGACGTCACTTACCAGTACGAAGGCGGCATAAGGGACTTCGTGGAGCACATCAACGAGGCGAAGGACCCCGTCCACAAGACAGTCTTCTACCTCGAGCGCGAGGAGGAGGTAGGGGACGTCGAGGTCGCGATGCAGTGGAACAGCGGCTTCCAGGACTCCGTCTTCACGTTCGCCAACAACATCA
The DNA here is from genome assembly GCA_013698525.1 of Rubrobacteraceae bacterium. GTDB lineage: Bacteria > Actinomycetota > Rubrobacteria > Rubrobacterales > Rubrobacteraceae > Rubrobacter_D. The sequence continues at coordinate 8,183 of JACCSM010000267.1, read as the reverse complement.
ACACGCATGAAGGCGGGGCTCACCTCTCCGGTTTCAGGTCGGCGCTCTCGCGCACGATCAACGCCTACGCCAGGCAGAAGGGCCTTCTCAAGGAGAAAGAGGAGAGCCTCACCGGCGACGACATCAGGGAAGGCCTGGCCGCTGTCATCTCGGTCAAGCTCTCCGAGCCTCAATTCGAGGGGCAGACCAAGACCAAGCTCGGGAACACGGAGGTCAAGGGTCTCGTCGAGAGCGCGACCAACCGTTACCTGGCCGAGTTCCTGGAGGAGCGTCCGGGTGAGGCCAAGGCCATCGTCAACAAGGCGTTGCAGGCCGCGCGGGCGCGGCTCGCGGCCAGGACGGTGAGGGAGAAGATCCGCAAGGGCTACCTGGAGAGCTCGACGCTGCCAGGCAAGCTCGCCGATTGCTCATCCAAAGACCCTGCAAGGAGCGAGCTTTACATCGTCGAGGGCGACTCTGCGGGCGGCAGCGCCAAGCAGGGTAGGGAGCGGAACTTCCAGGCCATCCTGCCTCTGCGGGGCAAGATCCTCAACGTCGAGAAGGCCAACATGAACAAGGTCCTCTCCAACGTCGAGATACAGGCCATGATCTCCGCCATAGGCGCCGGCGTGGGGGAGACCTTCGACATCGAGCAGGTTCGCTACAACAAGATCGTGATCATGACCGACGCCGACGTGGACGGAAGCCATATTCGAACGCTGATCCTCACTTTCCTGTTCAGGAACATGGCTGAGTTGATCGAGGCCGGATACGTGTACATAGCGCAGCCGCCACTCTACAAGGTGACGCACCAGCGCAAGGATTTTTACGTCTACAACGACAGGGAACTGCAGGAGATCTTGACACGCTTGAACGCGAACGGCAACGCCAACATCGGACGCTTCAAGGGCCTCGGGGAGATGAACCCGATCCAGCTCTGGGAGACGACGATGGACCCGCAGAACAGGACTCTGCTCCAGGTCGCAGTCGAGTCGGCCGCGGTCGCGGACGAACTGTTCACGGCGCTCATGGGCGACAAGGTCGAGCCGCGCAAGGTATTTATAGAGGAGAATGCCAGAGAGGTGAAGAACCTGGATGCTTGATACTTTCTCGGGGAACATACGCCCCCATTCCATAGAAGACGAGATAAAGGATTCGTTCCTCTCCTACGCGATGAGCGTGATCGTCTCGCGCGCCCTGCCCGACGCGAGGGACGGCTTGAAGCCAGTCCACCGGCGCGTGCTCTACGCTATGCACGACCTCGGACTGCAGCCCAACAGGCCCTACCGCAAGAGCGCGACGGTCGTCGGCGAAGTAATCGGAAAGTACCATCCGCACGGCGACTCCGCGGTCTACGACACGCTTGCCAGGCTCGCTCAGGACTTCTCGATGCGTTACCCGCTGGTGGATGGTCAGGGTAACTTCGGGAGCGTGGACGGAGATCCACCGGCGGCTATGCGCTACACAGAGGCACGTTTGACACGGATGGCGACCGAGATGCTGAGGGACATCGGGTCCGACACCGTCGACTTCGTACCCAACTTCGACGAGAGCCAGCGTCAGCCCGAGGTTTTGCCCGCGAGGTTCCCCAACCTACTCGTCAACGGCTCCGACGGCATCGCCGTCGGTATGGCCACCAAGATCCCACCTCACAACCTCGGCGAGGTCATAGACGCGACGGTGGCCCTCATCGACGACCCTGATCTCGGCGACGAGGAGATCGCCAAACACATCAAGGGGCCTGACTTCCCGACCGGGGGCGCGATCGTCGGCCTGCGCGGCATCCGCGACGCCATTCAGACCGGGCGAGGCTCCGTGCGGGTACAGGCCAAGGCCCACACCGAGCAGATCAAGGGCAACAGGACCCAGATAGTCGTCACCGAGATCCCTTACCAGGTCAACAAGAGCTACCTGCTCCAGAAGATCGCCGAGCTGGTCAAGGACCGCAAGCTCCAGGACATCTCCGACCTGCGCGACGAGTCGGACCGCAACGGCATGCGCATAGTGATCGAACTAAAGCGCGAGGCTGTTCCCAAGGTCGTCCTGAACAATCTCTACAAGCACACCCAGATGCAGCAGAGCTTCGGGGTAAACCTGGTTGCGCTCGTCGACGGCGTACCGAGGACGCTCTCCTACAGGCAGGTCCTCAAGCACTACGTCGCCCACCAGTTCGACGTGGAAACGCGCAGGACGCGCTACGAGCTCGGGCGGGCCAAGGCGCGGGCGCACATCCTCGAAGGACTGCTCATCGCGCTGGGGGACCTCGACGAGGTCGTGGCGACCATCCGCCGCTCGCGCAGCGTGGAGACGGCGCGCAAGAACCTGATGAAGGGGTTCACCCTCTCAGAGCGCCAGGCGCAGGCGATTCTCGACCTCAGGCTGCAGAGGCTTACCGCCATGGAGCGCCAGAAGGTCGAGCTGGAGCACAGGGACCTGCGCGAGAAGATCGCGTATCTTGAGGGCATCCTGGCCGATGAGTCCAAGGTCTACGGGATCGTCAAGGAAGAGCTGGGCGAGGTCAGGGCGGCCTACGCGGACGAGCGCAGGACGGCGATCACGGCCGAGGAAGGCGTCGACTTCGAGATAGAAGACCTCATAGCCGAGGAGGAGATGGTGATCTCCATCTCCAACGGTGGATATCTCAAGAGCGTCCCCGTCAACTCTTTCCGCAAGCAGGGCCGCGGCGGGGTCGGGGTCGCCGGGATGGAGCTCAAAGAGGGCGACTACATCGACCACCTCTTTATCACGACGACACACCACTACATGCTCTTCTTCACGAACAAGGGCAAGGTCTACAGGCTCAAGGTCCACCAGCTACCGCGCATGGGCCGCGCGGCCAAGGGAAGGCACATCGCCAACATGCTCCCTCTCGCGCAGGGCGAGCACATCGCTTCCGTCCTCGCGACCAGAGAGTTCGATGAGGCCGAGTACCTGCTCTTCGCGACCAAGAGAGGCGTGGTCAAGAAGACGAGGTTCCTCGAGTACAACACGCCCCTGAAGAACGATGGGATCATCGCGATCAACCTCGCCGGCGCGGACGAGCTGATCTCCGTCCGTTACGCCTCCGAGGGTGACGAGGTCGTAATCGTGAGCCGCAACGGGAAGGGTATCCGATTCTCCCAGACCGACGCACGACCGATGGGACGGGCTACGGCTGGGGTGAAGGGCATCACGCTCGGTAGAGACGACGTCGTGCTCTCTATGGACGTGATCCCCGACGACGCGGCCGACCTTTTCATACTCACCGAGTGCGGTTTCGGCAAGCGCACACCCCTCTCGCAGTACAGGGCACAGGGACGCGGCGGCCAGGGGGTGATCGCGATGAAGACCGACGGAGAACGCGGCAAACTCGCCGGTGTGCGGGTCGTCCGTCCGGGACTCCACGAGCTCATGATCGTCTCCAACTTCGGGACCACTATCCGCATGGATGCCGACTCGGTCTCGCGGCAGGGCCGCGCGGCGCAGGGTGTCAGGGTGATGAACCTGAGGAGCGGCGACTCGGTAAGCGCCATAGCCAAAGTCATCTCTTCTCGATCCACGGACGCCGACGGCGCAACAGACGAGCTCACGCTGGATGAGATCTCCGGCGACGTGCAGGCTGGCACCTCTGCCGCAGGGCTTCCCGAATCCGGCGGCAACGGGGCGGTGCCAGGTGCATAGCGAGTGCCAGGGCGTGGTCGAGTGCACGGCCCTCGTCCTCGCCGAGAGCTGCACGGAGTACGAGGACAGACTGACGCTCTTCGGGATACTCGATGAGATACGGCCTAACGACGCGGGCGAGACCTCGTTCGTCGTATACGCCAAGTTCGAGGGCTGCGAACACGTCTCGGACAAGGAGCGCAGGGCCCGCATCCTCGTCGCCGACGAGGACGGAGAGGTCCTGATGGAATCGGCTGAGTATGCCGTCCGCCTCGACGGAACAGAAGAACCCGTCAAGATAGTAGCCGCCTTCGATCTGCCCGAAGGCTTCGAGGTCGGGGAGCAACTACTCTGGATCGAGGCCGTCCTCGACGAGGAGACGCTCTCCCAGACGGCGGTCAGGATCCGCGACCGCTACAGTGTATAAGAGACCAACAGAGGTCCGGAGATCCGGGCCTCTCCTCTACGTTAGGAACCCTACTCATGCCTGAAGATCTGGCAATATTCATCGACTGGGAGAACATCTACATCTCCACGGTCACCGAGTACAAGTCCAGGCCGAACGTCTCGGCCATACTCGAGAAGGCCCGCGAGTACGGGCGCATCGTCTCGGCTACGGCCTACGCCGACTGGACCGACGGCGACTTCCGCCAGGCCCCGCCGACTCTCTACTCGAACGGCATCTCACCGCGGTACATATCGGCCAGGTACTTCCCCGGCGGCAAGTCCCAGAAGCGCCGCACCAACTCCATAGACGTGATGCTCGCGGTCGAGTGCTCGGACTTTTTGCACGACCACCCGCAGGTCGACACCTACGTCCTCGTCACGGGCGACGGGGACTTTATCCCACTTGTCAGCCTGCTCAGGAGTAAGGGGAAGAATGTGGTCGTGATCGGGGTCTCCGAGGCGACTTCGTACCACCTGATCGAATCCGCAGACCACTTTGTCTCTTACGCCTCCCTCCTCGAGGAGGACCGCGCCGCCCGTGCCCAGGACAGGGAACCGAAGAAGGAGGCCGCGGACCCCTACAGGGAGCTGGTCAGGGCCGTCCAGACGCTGAAAAGGGGCGGCAAGACGCGCGTCCTCGGCCAGGTGAAGCAGCAGATGATCGTGCAGCTAGGCTCTTTCGACGAGCGGAACGCTGGCTTCAAGAAGTTCAAGGACTTCGTCGTAGAAGCGGAGCGCCGCGGCCTGGTGAACACTGTTGACCAGGACCTCGAGCTCCAGGTCTATCTGCCGGACGAGAAGGTTCCCGACCTGCAGGAGACCGATCTCGCGGCCGAGGAGCCCACCCCACAGAGCCAATCCGCAAACCGGAACAGGAGCAACGGCAGGCCCGCGCGCGAGGAGCGCCAGCAAGATCCAGAACCCGGCTTCGATCTCCTCGAAGACCTTACACCCTACGAGCTCAAAACGGTCTGCACGAGCGTCGCCTCCCTCGAACAGCCGGCCACCTTCGTGGAGATCTTCTCCAGCATCCGCGAGCTGGACGAGCGCGGCGAACTCGAGCTCTCGCGGGAGGAGATCGGGGACGTCATAACCGCCATGCTCGATGCGGATTACCTGAGCAAGGTGCGCCAGAAACCTTACAAACAGGCGAAGGCCGACATGACCTTCTACGCCCTGAACGCCGACAAGCAAGAGGTCAAGAGCGCCCTGAACAGCGGCTGACAACGTAGTGCATAAGGCTTCTGAGCCTTATGCACTACGAGCATTTCAGCTAGTCAGCACGCTTCGGCCTGCGGCCTTCGCTTGTCAGCATTTCAGCTTTGTTGGGAGCCGCTCGAGTTAGTTGTGCTCTCTGTGGTGTATAAGGCTCTGCATCGTTTGCCACGGAGACTGGCTGCGTATGGGAGCCTCGCTTGCAGGTACAGGCTGAGATGCTGACTGGCTGACAAGCCGCCTGCAAGGCGGCGTGCTGACAAGCGGAGGCGAAGCCGGAGCGTGCTGAAGTGCTGACATGCTGTTCTAGTCGGCCAGCTTGTAGACGGTGAGGGCGGCGAGGCAGAGGGCGACCGCTATCTGGACCACAGACACCCCTACCACCTGCACCGCCGAGTCACTGCGGAACAGGACGTGCACGACGACTATCGCGCCGAAACCGATGGCGAACCACAGTATCGCCTTGATCCTGTATCCCTCGCCCCGCTCGCTCCATATAGCCATCCCGAACAGCGCAGGGATGTAGAACCCCAGGATCAGAGGTACCAGGCGCAGGATGCCAACCCCTATGTCGAGCACCGTCTCCATGGCCCAAGTCTACACCAGAGGTTCCGGGTTACTGGAAAATCTTTCACGCCGTATGTACGCTGGTAGGCTAGTACAATTAAATAGAGGCGGTGGCGCGCGTGGGGATAAATCAGAGGGTTTCGCTCAGAAGGTTCATAGACGACATCCGCCGTTGGGTAGACGAGGACAGGAGCGACGAGTGGATCGCCAGCGCCCTCGGTACGAGCCCATCGTCGGTGCAGTCGTTCCGCTCGCGCAACGCCATCTACCGCCGCGGAGGCGGCTCGACGCTACACGACCCACAAGACTACTCTTCCTACGAAGGAGTGCTCGAGCCAGCAGGCCCCGGCGTCTGGTTCGATCCCGAAGTCGGGAACGACCCGCGCTGGCAGAAGCGCTGGAGTAGCATCGAGAGGGTCGAGCTACGCCTCACACCTACCAGGATGGTGCTCGTCCGTCGCGGAGGCGCCAGGGGTTCGCAGGTCGGCTCGTAAGGTATAATCCGGCATGTCCGGGCCGTCCGACCCGTCGCTGCGTTTTGGGGCTCGTACCCACGGCGTAGAGCAAAGTCCGGACTCGTAGCAAAGGCCGCTCGGGTCAATAACCCGAGGGACGGGAGGGTGCAAGCCCCCCGTCACGTCAAGTGCAACAGAGAGCAGACCAGCCGATGGATCGGGGCCACCCGATCACAGGTGATGGGTGAAAGGGTGGGGTAAGAGCCCACCGGCGGCATCCCGCGAGGGACCGGCCAGGTAAACCACCGGTGCGAGCAAGCCAAATTGTCCCCGTAGGGGCGGTTCGCGAACCGCCCCTACGGGGCTGGTAGGCGCAGCTCCCCTCAGGGGAGCCCGGGGATTCCCCGGAGATGGATGGCGGGATAGAGCAGAATCCGGCTTACGGGACGGCCCGGATCTAGGTTTCAGGCTACAGGCATCAGGAACTGGATGCCTGCCCAACCCATGAACCGACCGCCCAGGCGTGGCGGAACCTTGCTCTTTCAGGATGGGAACCGAATTGCATTCCTGGAACCTGTGACCTGAAGCCTTCCTCGGAACGTATTCACAACGGGCCACTTGGCGATCCTCTATACTTCCCGCACGCAGCAAACGACTTTAGTTACAAAAGGTTACAAGTATCTAGATGGGAGAACGAGCTTGTCGAGTATAGCCGCCGCCTGGAAGAGGTTGCCGTGGTGGGTAGAGTCGGCGGCCGTGGTGTTTGCGTTGAGCGCCTTCGGCCTCTATTCGTTTATCATCATCGCCGTATTTCCGGGTGAGTTCAGGCAGTTTGTGTCCCCGTTCTATTCGCCCGAGGTCCCGTTGCCGAACTGGATGCCGGGGTTCGTGACGGCGCCGATGCTGGTGTTGTGGATACCGCTCGGGTTCAGGGCGACCTGTTACTACTACCGGAAGGCTTACTACCGGGCGTTTTTCTTCGATCCGCCGGCGTGCCAAGCGGGTGCGCAGCAGAAGGACCGCTTCTGGGCTGGGAAGAACGCAGCGGAGGGGTACAGGGGAGAGCGGGCGCTCTTCGTCTGGAACAACGTACACCGGTACTTTCTGTACGCCTCGATCATCGTGGTGGCGTTCCTGTGGTACGAGGCCTTTCGGACCCTGTTCGGGCCGCAGGGGTTCCAGGTCAGCGTCGGCTCGCTGCTGTGGTTCCTGAACATCGTGCTGCTGTCGGCCTACACGTTCTCGTGTCACTCCTTCCGGCACCTTATAGGCGGCAACAAGGACTGCTACACCTGCATCCGGGGCGGGAACGCGCGGCGCAAGACCTACAACTTCGTGACCCGGCTCAACCTCAGGCATCCCAACTGGGCCTGGTACAGTCTCTTCTCGCTGGTGGCGACCGATCTGTACCTGAGATTGTTGCAGACCGGCGTCATAACCGACTTCGTAATAATCCACTTTGGCGGCTGATCGAGAGAGGTATCCCATGCAGAGAGACGGAAGCGCAAACGGGCGCCGCGAAGCTTACGAGACGCGCGAGTACGACGTCCTGATCATCGGCGCCGGAGGAGCTGGTCTCAGGGCCGCAGTCGCTGCGGCCGAGCACGGCCTCTCGGTCGGCATAGTCACGAAAAGCTTGCTCGGCAAGGCCCACACCGTCATGGCCGAGGGCGGCATAGCGGCCTCGGTCGGCAACGTCGACCCAGACGACTCCTGGCACCAGCACTTTATCGACACCATGAGGAGCGGCAAGTTCCTCAACGACTGGAAGATGGTCGAGACCTTCACCAAAGAGGCTCCAGACAGGGTCTACGAGCTCGAGCAGTGGGGGGCGCTCTTCAACAGGACACCTGAGGGCAAAATCAGCCAGCGGCCCTTCGG
>JACCSM010000626.1 GCA_013698525.1 Rubrobacteraceae bacterium | reverse complement strand
TTGATTAAACGATTAATAAAGGGGCATCTTGACAGAGGAGTCGGACCGGCGGGCGCAGATCCTGGAGGCGGCTTTCGAGGAGTTCTCTGCGAAGGGCTTCAAGGGGGCGACGATCAAGAGTATTGCGCGGACGGCGCGTTTGCAGTCGCCGGCGCTCATCTACTGGTATTTCCCTGATAAGGAGGCTCTTTTCAGGGAGGTTCTGGAGACCAGGATCCCCGTTCTGCGTGCGGTGCGGGACCCTGCCAGTCTCCTCGATCTTCCACCGGAAGAGGTGTTGCCGAACATCGCCAGGAGGTATCTCTCGACGTTTGATAATCGCGCCACCCAGAGGATGGCGCGGCTGCTCGTAGGGGAGGCCATGAGGCGGCCTGAGGTTTCGGAGGTATTCGGCAACGCGGTGATCAAAAGGGTGCTCGGGTTCCTGAAGAGTTACATGGCGCGTCAGGTCGAGCTAGGCAGGCTCAGGCCGCACGACGTGCGGGCGAGCGCCAGGGCGTTTATAGGGATGCTCCTCCCCCAGGCGGGGGGCAAGATGTTCTTCGCGGCCATAAGGGAAGACGGCCTTACCGACGAGGAGCACGTAGAGGCGGTGGTGGGCATTTTTTTGCAGGGTCTCGAAAGGAGGGAGGAGGAAGGGTGAATGCCATAGAAGTCTCTCGACTGACCAAGAGACACGGCCGGGTCGAAAGTGAAGTAGGAACTGTGAGTTACGAATAGGGGAAGGCGTGGAGCACGCGGACAGTTCTAAATTCCTAATTCGACATTTCGAGTTCAGAAGGGAGACAGATGAACGAGCCGGAGAACGCTGATCCTGGACTGATACTACCCTTCACCGCGATAGACAGGGGTGCGCTGGCAGTGGCCGGCGGCAAGGCGGCGAATCTCGGCGAGCTGGTCCGGGCCGGATTTCCGGTGCCGTCCGGGTTCTGTGTAACTACGGCGGCATACGACCTGGTGGCGGCAGATGCCGGGCTGGAGCCCACGCTTGCCGCGCTGGCCGGGACGCAGCCCGAGGACACGGCACGTCTGGCCGAGCTCGCTACGGAGGCGAGAGCCTGCCTCTCGGATGCGAGCGTCCCTGACTCTCTCGGGCGGGCGATCGCGGAGGCGTACGGGGGGCTGGGAGACGGCGCGCCTGTTCCTGTGGCCGTCCGGTCCTCGGCCACGGCTGAGGATCTGCCCCAGGCGAGCTTCGCAGGCCAGCAGGACACTTACTTGAACGTCGTCGGTGTAGAGTCCGTCCTTGACGCGGTGCGACGCTGCTGGGCCTCGCTGTGGACGGACCGCGCCGTCAGCTACCGGGCTACGAATGGGATCGACCCACGCAGCGTGCGCCTCGGCGTTGCCGTGCAGCGGATGGTCGACGCGTCGGTCGCCGGCGTCCTGTTCACCGCGAACCCGGTCACGGGCAAGCGCCGGCAGGCTGTCATAGACGCAAGCCCGGGCCTCGGCGAGGCCGTCGTGTCGGGGATGGTCAACCCCGACCACTTCGTCGTGGACACCGCGACAGGCACGATCATCGAGCGCCGCCTGGGAGACAAGCGGGTCGCCATGGTGGCCGGTTCGGACAGTGGCACAGAGCGAGTCGAGGTAGCCGCGGGCGAAGACAAGACCTCACTCTCGGACGACCAGATCCTATCCCTGGCGAAGCTGGGGGAGTGGGTCGAAGAGCACTATGGGGTGCCGCAGGACACGGAGTGGGCTATCGACGAAGAAGAGGAGATCTGGCTTCTGCAGGCGCGTCCGATCACAACCCTCTTCCCATTGCCGGAGAAAGCTCCGACGAACGACAAGGACCTGCGCGTCTACTTCTCCTTCAGCGTCGCCCAGGGCGTCTACCGTCCGCTGACACCGATGGGTTTCCAGGCGTGGCGCCTTACAACCTCGGCACTGGCCACGCTTGCAGGCCGTCCACCACGAAACCCCTACGAAGGTGCAACCTTCTTCACCGAGTCCGCCGGCCGTATGTTCGTGGACATAACACCCGTGCTGCGCAGCAAGCAAGGACGCGTGCTGTTCGAGCGGGTAATGCGGATGATGGAGGCGCGAACCGCCCCCATCATCCGGCACCTCGTCGAAGACCCGCGCCTCGGCCTCGTACCGACGAACCGGTGGCTTGTCTTGCGCACTTTGCTTCTGGTGTTCGTGCGGGGACGTATCCCCCTGCGTGTCGTAGAGGCGCTCGCACGCCCGGAGAAGGCGAGAGCCCGAGCGGCGCGCGTCGAGGCGCAGCTCCGTGCTGCGGGCGACGTACCTCCTGACGCTGGCGCCGCCGAGCGCCTCTCCGTCGCCGAGCGCTTGCTGCGTAGCGGTCCACCGGACATGCTGCCCAACGTACCCCCTGTCTTCGCCGCCGGGCTCGCGGCCAATGCCCTTGCAGGCAAGCTCCTCGGAGACCTCGCCACCGACGACGAACGGCGGGTGGCGATGCGCGCGCTCCCCCACAACCCGACGACGGAAATGGACCTGGCGCTCTGGGCGCTCACCAAAGAGGCGCGGGCAGACCAGGACATCGCAAGAATGTTGGGCGAAACCTCGCCAGAGCGCCTGGCAGAAGACTATCGCGACGGCTCCCTTCCGCCGAAGCTCCAGACGAGTCTGGCAGATTTCCTACGCCTCCACGGGCATCGCGGGGTGGCGGAGATAGATCTCGGCCTGCCCCGCTGGTCGGAGGACCCGACGTACATCATGAGAGTGCTGGCGAATTACCTGCGCCTCGACGACCCGCAGGCAGCCCCCGATTTGCAGTTCGGACGGGCGACACGCGAGGCCGGGGAGATGGTCGACGAGCTGACCCGTCGCGCCGCCAGAGAGGGTCGTCTGCGCGGGGCGCTCGTCCGGTTCCTGCTTGGACGTGCCAGAGAGCTATCCGGACTGCGGGAGATGCCAAAGTACTGCATCATCCTGCTCATGGCGCGTGCCAGGGAGCTACTTTGGACGGTTGGCGAAGAGTTGGCCAAGTCTGGACGCCTGGAGAGCGCAGGTGACGTCTTCTTCGTCTCCATACCCGAAGCGTGGGCGGCCCTGACAGGCGAGGACCTCCGCTTTCTGGTTCGTGAGCGGCGCGCTGTCTACGAGCAGGAGATACGACGCAGGCACGTGCCGCGTCTCCTCCTCTCCGACGGCACCGAACCGGCTCCAGAAACGCACGATGCGACCAGGGCGGAGGGTGTCCTGCTCGGCACGCCAGCGTCCGGCGGCGTTGTGACTGAGAAGGCGCGTGTGATCCTGGACCCGGGTGAGGCCAGCCTGGAGCCCGGTGAGATCCTGGTCGCTCCATCAACGGACCCTGGTTGGACGCCCCTCTTCCTGACAGCAGGCGGCCTGGTGATGGAGATGGGAGGGCCGATGTCCCACGGCGCCATCGTGGCCCGCGAGTACGGGATCCCCGCCGTCGTCGGTGTGCCTGACGCCACAGAACTCATCAGGACAGGACGGCGGATCACCGTGGACGGATCCGCCGGCGAGGTCATCCCTGATCTGGAAGGCACGGAGTCGGCGTGAGGTTGGTCGCTGGTTGGCGGCCACGCCGACGACCAAAGAAACGGTCCGCCAGAAGGAGGGGCTGGTCAGTCGTAGCGGACGGGCATGGAGAAGCGCGGATCGTCGTGCAGTTCCCAGTACGCTTCGCGCAAGCGCAAGGTCACGGGACCAGGCTCCCCGTTTCCAACGGCCCCACCATCCACCGTCGTGACCGGGATGACTCCGCCCGCGGTGCTCGAGAGGAAGACCTCGTCGGCGCGCCTGAGCTCGTCGGCCGGGACGAGGCGGACCTGGAGCTGGATGCCGTGTTCTGCGGCGAGCTCGATGATGGTCTTGCGGGTGATGCCTTCGAGGACTCCGCGGTCAGGGGTGGAGATAGTATCGTTCTTCACGGCGAAGACGTTGAAGCCAGGTCCTTCGACGATGTTGTCTTCAGCGTCGACCAGGATCACCGTCTCCCCACCGCGGTCGTAGGATTCGAGGAGTCCTGTCTCGAGGTCGAGCCAGTGGTAGTTCTTGACGGTCGGGTCCACTGACTCTGGTGCAATGCGCTGCTTGCTGCCGATTACAGCGTGCAGACCCCGCTCCTGTTTCTCGGGGTCTGCGATCCAGATGAAAGGCACGACGAAAGCGTAGAAGCGGTTCTCGCAGTCACGCGGGTCGCGTGAGCCGGGTCTGGGGATCCCACGCGTGCAGATGACCTCGGCGTAGGCGTCCCGCAGCCCGCTCAGACGCACGCACTCGACGAGTATGTCCCGGATCTCGCTTCGGTCGTACGGCGGACTCAGACGCAGATGCTCCATCGAGCGCTCGAAGCGGTCAAGGTAGTCCTCGAGGCGGAAGAAGCTGCCGCGCCAAACGTGGGCCACATCATAGGTCGCGTCCGAGCGCAAGAATCCCCAGTCCAGGATCGGAACTCGCGCCTCCGCGACTGGCACGAAACGCCCGTCGACGAAGGCCGCGCCGTTCGCGTAAGGTCCGTGGTCCTTCACCGCCCTCATTTCCTGCTCCATCTTCTCCATGCCCATCTCTACCTCACTCCCTCCAAGCCATCTTGCGACACTCGCCTCTGTTTGTCCAGCGGCGCGGAGCGAGCAGGGAACTCCAAACTCGACATTCCCAATTCAGTGTGAACGCTTTTATTTGCGGTGTATAGGGCTAAACTGTAAGCTACGTTGGCGCGGAGAAGGACCATTCTCTGCGCACGACGGAGCTAGAGACTTCTCGGCGTCCTGCGAAGCTAGGAGAACGGGGTATATGTACAAAGAGATCTACGTCCCGGTAGACAACTCGGACTACTCCAACCAGGCGTGCGTCATCGGCGTCGACGTGGCGCGGCAGTTCGGGGGCAGGGT
>JACCSM010000622.1 GCA_013698525.1 Rubrobacteraceae bacterium | reverse complement strand
GCAGCCAAGGCCGCGGCCCGCGCGCTGGTGAGCGGCGAGTCGCAGGCCAGCGTCGACGTAAAGCTGCCAGGTAAAGGCCTGGAGCGACGCGTCGAGTTCGATGTGGAGCGGTGTGATCTGGGAGATTCATGGGCCGAGGCCGTCGTCATCAAGGACGCCGGCGACGACCCCGACGTCACCGACGGCGCCCATCTTACCGCCCGCGTCTCGTGGCGGGAACATCAGGGGCTCGAACTGGACCGGGGCGATGGCGTCGGCCTCGTCACAAGACCGGGGCTCGGGCTCCCTGTCGGAGGGCCGGCTATAAACGCCGTGCCGCGGCGTATGATCTCCTACTCCGTAGAGGAAGTCCTCGATCCTGACGAGATCGGCGTCAGCGTCGTCATAAGCGTCCCTGACGGCGAAAAGATGGCCGAGAAGACGACCAACGCCCGCCTCGGGATCGTCGGCGGCATCTCCATCCTCGGTACCACGGGCATCGTTCGTCCCTTCTCGACGGCCGCCTGGGCCGCCAGCGTCGTTCAGGCCGTCAACGTCATGGGAGCGCAGGGCCACAAGACGTTCGTTCTCTCGACCGGAGGCCTCACCGAGAAGGCCGCAATGCGCCTCCTACCCAACCTCGAAGAGGTGAACTTCATAGAAGTCGGGGACTTTACAGGGCAGGCTATAAAGAAGGCCGTGGAGAATGGGCTGGAGCGTTGCTTTTTCGTCGGGATGGCGGGTAAGATTTCCAAGCTCGCCGCCGGGGTCATGATGACTCACTGGACCCGCTCGAAAGTGGACAACGATCTGCTGGCAGAAATAACTATAGAAGCGGGTGGCTCTACCGCGGTGGTCGAAGAGGTCAAGGGCGCCAATACAGCCCGTCACGCATACGAACTCTGGCGGTCGGCGCGCCTCGACCGCGCCGCTGACCTCCTCTGCAAACGGGCCGCGGAGAACCTCGCCGAGTACGCTGAACGTAAACTCGAGGTTCACGTCGTCCTCGTCGACTTTGACACCCTCGAACCTGCCGGAGCCAGTCCCGGCGCCCTGGCGCTGACGGCGAAGGGCTCCGCGTGAGCCAGGAGCGCATAACCGTTGTCGGCCTCGATGGAAGGCCGCTCGACGAGGAGATCGAACGGTTGCTGCGGGATGCAGATCTCGTCGCCGGCGGCGGGCAGCACCTGGAGATGCTCGGTGTGGAGCGTGGGCGCGCCGTGGTTTTCGAGGGTGACCTCTCCGAGGCGCTCGCTCGGATCGAAGGTACTGAAGGTCCCGTGGTAGTGCTCGCGTCGGGGGACCCGGGTTTCTTCGGCATCGTGCGCCTTCTCGGCGCGCGGTTAGGGAGGGAGAACCTGCGTGTCTTGCCAGGCCTCTCCTCGGTCGCGCTGGCGTTCGCCCGCGCCGGGCTCTCGTGGGACGACGCGGTCACGGTCAGCGCCCACGGCCGCGACCCCCGCCGCGCCGTCAACGTCTGCCGCGCCCACCCCAAGGTCGCCGTCCTAACCTCCCCCGACTTCGGACCAGCCGAACTCGCGGAGCCGCTGGACAGGATGGAGCGTACCTTTGTTGTTGCCGAGAAGCTCGGCGAGCCGGGCGAGCGAGTCTTTCACGGCGACGCAGTGACTGTCGCTGGTATGCAGTGGGAAGACCCTAACGTGGTGCTGGTTCTGGACGAAGAGAGGATGCCGGGGACCAGAGGTTGGATCTCATCTGGCGTGCAGGGTCGGGGGCGGTGGGCGCTTCCCGAAGAAGAGTTCGAGCACCGGTCTGGCATGATCACGAAGTCAGCGACCCGCGCCTTCGTACTCTCGCGTCTCGGTCCTCGACAGGGGGACCTGATCTGGGACATCGGGGCCGGTAGCGGCTCTGTGGCCATCGAGTGTGCCCGTCTCGGTGCCGCCGCCATCGCCATCGAACGCGACCCGGAGAGCTGCGCCCGTATCCGCCGCAACGCCGGGCGCCACAAAGCCCACGTACAGCTCGTTGAAGGCACGGCCCCGGTGGCCCTGCACGACCTGCCAG
>JACCSM010000265.1 GCA_013698525.1 Rubrobacteraceae bacterium | reverse complement strand
AACTGGTCGCCGCCGGTCGCCATGAAGTTGTTGGTCGCGATCTTGTAGGTCGCGTTCGGATCTATGGGCGTGCCGTCGGGGAGCGTGACGCGGGTGACGCGGTCGCCGAAAGGAGCTTCGGCGTCGTAGGCCCACTTGAGGCCGGAGACCTGCACGGTACCGTACTGGCTGTTCGCGCCTTCCTCGAGGACCTGCTCGACCTGCGCGCCGGTGAGGTTCATGGTGACGAGGGTGTTGTTGAAGGGCAGTACGGCGTAGACCTCCTCCAGCGTGAGCGGACCCTCGTCTATGTCCGCCCTCAAGCCCCCGGCGTTCTGGAAAGCGAAGTCCACATCCGGGTAGTAGGTCCGCATCGAGTCGGATACGAAGTTGCCCATCTCGGACTCCACCGCCCTTGACGTCCCACGCAGGATGGAGGTCCTGGTCTCGCCGACGGTCTTGCTGAGGGCTTCCTGAAGCTCCGCCTGGTAGGGGTCGACTATAGCCTTGACCTCAGGGTCGGGCGGGACGGAATCGGTAAGGACCCTGTCGGAGGTTGCCGCGAACCTGACGACGTCCCCGGTCCGGCGGTCCACCGTGAGGATCGTGTCGGCGTATCCGCGCGTGTTGCCGAGCGGCTGGACGACCTGTACGCCGTTTATCTTCGTGCTGATATCTAGCGGGACGTGCCCGCCGAGAGCGAAGTCCAGCTCGTTGGCGGTCTCCGCGGAAAGCGCGCCCAGCAGATCCGCGAGCGACCCTTCGGTCGCGGTCTCGAGGCCCATGTGCGCCGTGAGGACGATGGTCTCGACCCCCTGCGCCTTCAACGCTTTGACGGAGTTGGTGACCTCGATTGCGGTCAGCTCCGGGTCGAGGAAAGAGATGCCCTCGGTTGCCTCGGGGAGGGTGACGTTGGCCCCGCCGCCGGGCTCGCAAGCGAGGTCCGCGGACAGCTTCACCGGGGCCGCCTGGGTACGCACCTCGGCCGGCCTCGCCGGCGCGACCCAGGCCACGAGCACGAGGAGCAAAGCTCCCACTCCCGTTAGCAGCCCAGGGCGTCCCAACCTTCTTCCCCGGCGCTCTCTCGTCCCTCGACCCGGTTCATTATCCCACAGATGCTACGTACGTGGCGAACCCATTCGTCCCGGCCACTGCGGCCGTCGAGTTTCTATGCGACCGGCCCTTCGCGCTCCATCGTCCGCGCCCCAGCAACGCTAACTGGGGCCTCCGTCCGCCTCGGGGACGGCCTGAGATCCCTCCCTCCTCGCCCGCTCCAGCGTCAGGGCCTTGAGGTCCGGCGGCGGCACGTTCTCGGCCAGCCGGCGGAGGAGGTCGTGGGTTTGCCGGAGGGGATCTAACTCTCTCCGGCACCCTGGGCACACCTCGAGGTGGCGCTCGAGTTCGCGCTCCTCGTCGGTGGTCAGCTCCCCCAGAAGGAAGGGGCCGAGGAGCTCGCCCGGGCGGTCTTCATCCACGGTGGGCCTCCCCGGCCGCGGGGCTCGCCGGCCGGGGGGCGGGAATGGCCGCGTTGCCGGCTGCTGGACTCGCATCGTTGTTCTCCGTCGCAGGCACGCCTCTGCTTACCAGAGACGCGCCTGCGGGTTCGGACGGCCAGGTTTCCCCTCGAAGAGCAAATCTCTGCCGAGCGATCCGCATAACGCTGGTAGCTCAATAGGGCTTCACCCGCCCGCCGGCTCGCCGAACTCCGCGGCTCGCCTTTCCTCTGCGGTCAGTCCGTTCTCCGCTCCGCGGCACTCCTCAGCCTCGCACTGGCGCAGCGCATCCAGCCGCGCTTCGAGGCGCGCCACGAGGTCGGGGGGGGCGGTCTTGTAGAAGTTGTCGAGCTGATAGGGGTCCCTTCTCAGGTCGTAGAGCTCGTGCTCGCCGGTCTTGTACTCGGCGTAGAGGTAGTTCTTCGTCCTCAGGGCCTTCTGCCAGGGCCTGCCCCACCCCTCGCTCAACTCCGCCGTGGCCGCCGAGTTTCGCCGCCAGTCCTTCGGTAGCGGGTCGCCGGTGAGCAGCGGCTTCACCGAGCTCTCGGTGATAAATGGGGGGTGTGGCACCTCGCTCCGCTCCGCGACGCCCTCCACGACAAAGACCCGCCGCCAGTCCTCGAGGGGCGCGGGCTCCGCATCGAGCAGCGGCTTCAGCGAACGCCCGTCCACGAAGGAGGGC
This sequence comes from Rubrobacteraceae bacterium, assembly GCA_013698525.1. Classification (GTDB taxonomy): domain Bacteria; phylum Actinomycetota; class Rubrobacteria; order Rubrobacterales; family Rubrobacteraceae; genus Rubrobacter_D. Next base: position 2,336 of record JACCSM010000265.1, on the reverse strand, counting down.
GTCTTCGCCCCGGCGAGGTCGGCGAAGGTCGGCGCCAGGTCGTTGTTGAGCACCATATGCGGGAGCGTCTTGCCCTCGGGGACGCCGGGGCCGCGCACGACGAGCGGAACCCTTATGTCCTCCTCGTAGGCCGTCCACTTGCCCGCCCCCAGGCGGTGCTGGCCGAGGTGGAAGCCGTTGTCCGAGGTGAAGAAGATGTAGGTGTCGTCCAGCTCGTTGCTCTCGCGGAGCGAATCCACCAGGTCCCCGATCATGTCGTCCACGGCCAGCATGGACTGCAACCTCTTGCGGTGGAGCCCCTCCATGTACTGTCTCTGCTCGGCGCTCAGCGACGGGTTGTCGGCGACCCACCTTGGCTTGTCCGAGACGTCCTTCTCGTCGAAGGAGGACGGCTGCGGCAGCGGGACGTCCGCAAGATCGTCCTCGTGGCGGGGGGCGGGAGTGGCTGGCTGGTGGGGGGCCTTCGTGCCGATCCACATCAGGAAGGGCCTGTCCGTGGTGAAGAACGGCGGGTCGGCGCCGGCCGTGCGCTCCACGTAGTCCGAGGCCTTCTCGGAGAGCACGTCGTCGAGGTGGTCGCGGTCGGGGTCGTACCTCACTATTCGCCCGTTCTCGTTCAGGTCGTTGCTCAAAAAGTTTCCCGAGATCCCATACCACTCGTCCCATCCCAGCGGGACAGAGGTACCTACATAGCCGTTGAGATACTTCCCGAAGAAAGCCGTCCTGTAGCCTTGCTCCTTGACCCAGGTCGCCATCGTCGAGTTCTCGTAGCCCAAGTATCGGAACTTCTCGTAGCCGCCGCGAGGCGGGTCGTTGCTTAAGATCTGGTGGTTGTGGGTGTACTGGCCGCGCAGGATGGTGGCCCGGCTGGGACAGCAAAGGGAGTTGGTCACGAACGTGTTCTCGAAGGTGGTGCCGTTCTCCATCAGGGACTTCAGGTTGGGCATGTTCTCGAGCGCTTCCGCGTTCACGTCCTCCAACGCCAAATCGTCGGTGAGGATCAGGACCACGTTCGGCGGCTGTGGCTCATCTTTGACCTCCTCCGGTTGCTGCTGGCTTTGCGCAGATGGCAGGCAGGCGGCGAGCAAGAGGAGCGCAGCGAGCCCCAGCAGCGCGTACAACGCCCTGACCACCGCGTTAGTCCCCCGGCCTACGACGCCCGCCACGCCAGCCGGCCGGGGGACTAACGGTCGCGCCGCCGCCCGCGCCGAGGAGCGACGTGTCCCCGTTCGCCGTCCTAGTGTTTGCGTCATCCCAGTTTCGTGGGCGCCGCGCGCGGGCCCTCTCCCCCACACGGTACGTTGGCACCGCGACCGCGATGCTTCGCTGCAAAAGAACCTCCTCACACGAGCCTTGCCACCTCCGGTCCCTTCGCCCACCGGCGTTTCGCGGGCGGGTCGGGGATCAGAGGCGGAACACTTGCAGGAGGGTGACCGTGGGCGGGCTGCCGCGGCGGAAGACCGCCGCCGGGACGCGACGCCGCGCCGTCGAAGGGTCCGTGCTTGGCGCCGTCGGGACGCGGCCGGGCCAGCCGGCGATCGCGGCGAGCAGGGCGGCGAGGAGAGCGAGCGCGTAGGAGAGCCCCGGCGCCACGTACTCGACGGAATGTTCGCCGATCGGGGGAGCCATCGGCCCCTCCTCAGCGGCGAAGGGCTGCCTTTGCCCCACTTCCGTCAACTCCGCCGCGGTCAGGTGCACGCCGCCGACCGCCCCGTGACAGACGACCAGGCCCAAGACGAGGAGGGCCGCCAAGAGCGGCGCGTGGCGCCCACCGCTCTTCCAGCGGGATGCCGTACCGGATACTCCTTTGCCGCCGTAAGCCATAAGTCCAGCAGATTCTACTCCACCCCCGGCTTACCGGCGCCGGGTATCGCAAGGGCGGCGTCAAGACCCTCGCGAGCGGATGCCGCGACACGGGAGTCATAGCGGCACCCGAACATACCCAGTTGTGCTCGCCGCCTCGTAGCCTGCACCCTTCCCACAGATCGAAGAGACCCAACTACCGTACCCTCCCTCCCCAACGACGGCGACGTCCGACGGTAGCGGCAGAAGTGTCAGGCAACGCGTAGCGCTGACGTAAAGAATGTTAAATTTTTTTAAGAAAGCGTTACGACAAAGAAACAACGAAAGGCCTGCATCGGACACGTTTTCTCTCCGGTACGGGTTTTGTGGTCCGGTCGAGGAGGGTTGCATGGGGTCGGGGGGTACCCTAGAGTGCCCGCCCTAGGAGGGGGGATTCTCTCTAGCAGGTCCCCTTACAGAGTTTACATAACCTACTGGAAGGAGCCTGGGCGTATGCCTCGAAGGGCGAGTATGTTCGTGTTTCTCGGATTTGC
>JACCSM010000262.1 GCA_013698525.1 Rubrobacteraceae bacterium | reverse complement strand
CGGTGGGCCTTGGCGTCGAGCCTGCCAACTAGGGCGCCGTGGTGCAGTATCGGGAGTGAGTAGTAGCCGTACCTGCGGCGGGCCGCCGGGGTGTAGACCTCGATCTTGTAGTCGAAGCCGAAGAGCTCCGAGGCTCGTGCCCGGTCCCAGACCACAGGGTCGAAAGGGGATAACAGGGTCGTAACGGATGACTGCAACCCGCCGGATAGGATCTTCTCGGCCAGCCTCGCGTTGTCGGAGTGTACGTAGGCCGGCTCGTCGAAGTCCTCTATCGTGGCCCGCAGGAGTGAGCCATCGTCGGCCAATTCTTCGAGCAGCCCGGCGGCCCCCTTCTTGGGCGTGCGGAAGTAGTCGGGAACCCAGCGGGCTAAGGCGACGCCGAGCGCACGAACCGCTCTGAGAGCCAGCGCCCGTCGCACCTCCTGTTCGGTCGGGGCGAGGGCGTCTTCCCAGTCTGGCAGCGCGTTCGCCAGCACGCGCTCGCGCAGGTCGTAGACGCGGTGGAAGTTCTCGCGGCGGGAGATCATGAGCTCCCCTGCTGCGAACAGATGCTCGAGCGCCCGCTTTTCGGGCTTCCACTCCCACCAGCCTCCGGCCTTCCCGTCGGTGCGCGCGAACTCCGCAGATCGCACAGGACCGTTCTCGTTGACGCGCTCCATCACGTGTTGTATCTCCTCGTGGTGTGCCCGCATCCAGCTCCTGGTCTTCTCCCCTCCATCTATCATGAGCCGGCGGTATAGCCCGTAGTCCTCGATAGGGATGAAGCACGCCGCATGCGACCAGTACTCGAACAGGGCCCCCTCCGCCAGAAGCTCGTCCAGCCACCGCGGCTCGTAGGAGCCTAATCTGCTCCACAGCACCAGGTAAGGGCTGCGCGCGACGACGGAAATGGAGTCGATCTGCAACACCCCCATCCGCCGGATGGTCCCCCGAACGTCGTCCTTCGTGGCACGCTTCGGCGCGGAGTCCAACCCCTGCGCCGCGAGCAACATCGCCCGCGCCGTCACTCTCGAAAACCTCACTCGCCTCCCTCCCGCTGACTTGCAAGCATTTCAGCATCTTGTTGTCGCCCTTAGCCGACAGTTCGTAGCAAAATGCCCGACTCGCGGTAGGTCAAGACCCCTGCGAGTCGCTGTAGTTATATGGCAATTGATCCGATCTAACGAGAGTCAATGTAGCCGATCAGCTTCTCAACACTCTTTCTTGCTGACTTGCTGAGAGCCGCCGCAGGCGGCGTGCTGAAGTGCTCAAATGCTAACCTGGCAGCAGGCTGCGACCCATTAGGAACTCATCCGTCTGGCGGGCGGCTTTGCGGCCTTCGGCGATGGCCGTGACGATCAGATCCGCACCCAGCCGGGCGTCGCCGGCTACGAACGTGCCTGGCTCTTTCGTGCCGAAGCCGTTCTCGGAGTGTATGGCGCCCGTGTTGGTGTAGCCGAGGTCCATCTCCTGCATAAAGCGGTCGCGCACGGGGCCCGTGAAGCCGATGGCGAGCAAGACGAGGTCCGTCTCTATCTCGAAGTCCGTGCCCTCGATAGGGACGGTCTTGCCATTTGTGCGCTCGGTTTCTACGGCGTGCATCTTTTCTACGTGGCCGCCAGAGCCTGAGAAGCCTGTTACGGCGACGGAGAAGCCGCGCGCGCCGCCCTCCTCGTGGGCCGGGTAGGTGTGCAGGATGAAAGGCCAGTCGGGCCAGGTGAGGTGGTCGGGGTTCTCGGGTGGCTTCGGGCCGTGGGTCAGGACCTTCACGGAGGCGCAACCTTCGCGGTGAGAGTTGCCGAGGCAGTCCGCGCTCGTGTCACCGCCGCCGAGGATGACGACGTTCTTGCGAGCGGCGGAGATCTCGATCTCCGCGTTCGTCGGAAGGCCGGCGACCCTCCTGTTCTGCTGCACCAGGTAGTCCATCGCGAGGTGGATGCCGCCGAGTTCGCGGCCCGGCACGTCGAGGTCGCGTCCCTGCAGGGCGCCTACGGCGAGGACGACGGCGTCGAACTCGCTCCCTAGGTCCTCCGTGGTCGGGTTCTCGCCGACGTGGGCGCTGGTGCGGAACTCGACGCCTTCCTCTTCCATGATGGCGATGCGGCGGTCGACGACCCACTTTTCGATCTTGTAGTCGGGGATACCGTACCTGAGAAGACCCCCGATCCTATCGTCCTTCTCGAAGACGACGGCCGTGTGCCCGGCCCAGTTGAGCTGCTGGGCCGCAGCGAGCCCGGCAGGCCCGCTCCCGACTATGGCGACCTTCCTGCCTGTCCTCTTCTCCGGCGGTGTCGGCCTCGGGACGACCCATCCCTCCTCGAAGGCCCTGTTGATTATGGAAAGCTCGATCTCTTTTATGGTAACGGGCTTGTCGTTGATGGCGAGGACACACGCGGCTTCGCACGGGGCGGGGCAGAGCATCCCCGTGAACTCGGGGAAGTTGTTGGTCTGGTGCAGACGGTCTATGGCCTGCTTCCAGTGCTCGCGGTAGACGAGGTCGTTCCAGTCGGGGATCAGGTTTCCGAGGGGGCAGCCCGTGTTGCAGAAAGGCACGCCACAGTCCATGCAGCGCGAGGCCTGACCCTTAAGTTCATCGTCAGGCATAGGCTCGTAGACGTAGCGGTAGTCCTGGACGCGCTCCTCGACGGTCCGCTTCGGCGTCGGCTTGCGTCCGATCTTGAGGAAGCCCTTCGGGTCCCCCACTAGCTCGCGACCTCCAGCTCGGCCTCCTGCCGCTCCCCCAAGACCCGCCTGAGGTCGTGCGGCATCACCTTGACGAAGCTGGGCAGAACCTCGTCCCAGTCGTCGAGCACGCGCTGCGCACGGTCGCTCCCGCTCCACTCCATGTGCCGCCCGACCATATCGTGCAGGAGCTCGATGTCCTCCTCGCTCTCGACGGCCTCCAGACCGACCATGTCCATGTTGCACAGGGTCTCGAAACGTCTGGCCTCGTCGAGGACGAACGCTACGCCGCCGCTCATGCCGGCGGCGAAATTGCGCCCCGTCTCACCGAGCACCACGACTACTCCGCCCGTCATGTACTCGCAGGCGTGATCCCCTACACCTTCGACCACGGCGTGGGCGCCCGAGTTCCTGACGGCGAAGCGCTCCCCCGCGAAGCCCCGGAAGTACGCCTCGCCAGCGGTCGCGCCGTAGAGCGCAACGTTGCCGACGACGACGCTCCTGGTCGGCTTGTAGGCCGCGAGCCTGGAGGGGAAGACGGCGAGCCTGCCGCCCGAGAGGCCCTTGCCGACGTAGTCGTTTGTCGTGCCTTCGAGAGTGAAGGTCAGGCCGCGGGCGAGCCAAGCGCCGAAGGACTGGCCAGCGACACCGTGAAAGTCTATTCGGACCGTTCCGTCGGGCAGGCCGTCGTTGCCGTAGCGTCGGGCGACCTCTCCCGAGAGCATCCCGCCGACCGTGCGTTTGGTGTTCGTTATGGGTTGCTCGAAGCGGATCTCCTCCCCGTTTTCGAGCGCAGGAGTGCACCTCTCGATCAACTCGTTATCCAGCGACTTCTCGAGGCCGTGATCCTGGGCCTCGGAGTGTCGTATCGACTCTCCCTCGGGCGCCTCGACCCTGTGGAGCAACGCCGAGAGGTCTACGCCGCGCGCCTTCCAGTGGTCGATTGCGTCACGCATCTTGAGCCTGTCGGCGCGTCCGATCATCTCCTCGAAGCTCCTGAAGCCCATGCTGGCCATGTACTCCCGCACCTCTTCGGCGATGAAGAAGAAGTAGTTGATAACGTGCTCGGGCG
>JACCSM010000599.1 GCA_013698525.1 Rubrobacteraceae bacterium | reverse complement strand
GCACGCAGGGGCACCAGCTGGCGTCCCTGCGGGCACGTCCCCTACGGTGACCACGGCATCATTCGTATCGGAGACTTGCGCGGGCGAACCATCCTCGAGGGCGACGTCTTCAGGTCGCTCGTCGAAGGTGGCGACCAGCTCTCCGGCCTCCTCTCTCAGCATACCCGAGGCCTTGAGTATCTCGATGATGGCTCCTGCGCCGTTCATCACGGGCTTGTTGCGTGGTTGGCCAGCGGCGTGCGCTATGTAGGCCTGGACGGTGGGGTAGAGCATCCCCTCGCGCAGCTTCACGGCTGAGACCACGTTCTGCAAGAACTCGCTGGCCGCGACTATAGCGCGCCAGTTGCTCCTGACCTCGGCCCTATCCTTGCGTGCCAGCGCCACGGCCAGAGAGCGCCCGCGGCGTGTGATCAGCTTCTTGCTCTCTCCCTGCAGAACCCCGATCTCCGTGAGGAAGGCGTTGTTGCGGCTGACGCTCGACTGGTGCACCGAGTCCAGCTTGCCAACGTCCCCGCCCCTCGTCGCCTCATCGCGGGTCCCGTAAGCCACGATGATGTTGACCAGCTCCTCGTAGGGAGAGCCAGGAAGCCTGAACTCCCTCTCCGCCATCCCGACACCTCCTCCCCCCAAGACGTTTCCCACCAAACACGCTCGGGCCATTATAGAGGACGCCGCGACGAAGAGAAGCTGGACTCCACCGCCAGCGTTCCATCCTGAGTTTAACCAAGATTTAAGCCGGAAGTTTCCTCGCTTTAACCATGGACCCCACACCGGTCCGTAGAATCCCTGTATATGGATCTTCTGCCACCACAGGTCCGGCCGTTCGTTGGCCTGGCGTGAGCCTTAAGAAGCCGGTCCGACCGGCGACGATATCTCCCCGGCACCGCACGGAGTCCCCGCCCGTGGAGAAGGACTTGCGGCCCTTCGGGGTGCTTGTAGTGGTGGTCGGATTACTGTTGCTCTCGCTGGCCGCCGGTGACGCGCTCGCTGACGCCGAGTTGGGCGGGCGTGGCGACGACGCTCTACGCGGCTCGGACCTGGACGACCGGCTTGCGGGGTTCGGGGGAGAAGATAGGGTCCTTGGCCTCGCCGGCAAAGATGGGCTCTCCGGCGGCGGCGGCGACGACGAGCTCTACGGTGGCCAGGGCAGCGACGCATTGCTCGGCGGTACGGGGGACGACTTCTTCGAGACCAAAGATGGCGAGAGGGACTACTTGGACTGCGGTCCGGGCGACGACGTGGCAAGCGTTGACTTGGAGGACTACGTCTCGCGTACCTGCGAGACTATCTACGCGGCCTGATCCGCCGCAGGACACTTCAACCTACTTTTGGCAGAGATTCGGTCCTCCCTCATTCAGGCAACGAACCGCCAGCTCACGAAAAGCGCGCACAGGGCAAGGGATACGAGGCCGCTCAGGACCAGCCATCCGCCGAAGAGCAGTCTGTTCCTGAACAGGAGCCCGAGCACGATAAAGATGGGGAACGCGGCGAGCACGTAACGAGGGGTACCCATCAGCGGGCTCTCCGGCGTCCCGAAGAGCGTGGCGGGTGCCACGAGCAGCAGGCCGTAGGCGGTCAGGGATACGGGTAGGTACCGTAACCCCGCGAGCAACACGACCACGGCGAAGACGAAGAAGGCCAGGTTCAAGAAGTTGCCCGCCCTGGCTAGGTGGTCCGCCACGTTCCCGAGAGCGGGATGGGCCCAGAGGCCAGCGTCGAGGAGCCTGCCCGCTCCTTCGGCCGCCGACCCCCAGGCTCTACTCGCGGTGTCGAGCGGCCCTGTTGCCCGCCTTCCCCAACTCTTCTGCGCGGAGTAGAAGAGCAGAGGGTCACCGAATCGTACCCATAGGTAACCCATGTATGCTAATAGCCCACCCGGTGCCGCCAAAAGGTAGATCCCGCGCCAACGAAAACTTTCTATGTCCTTTATCCACTCATACACTAGAGGCACCATCAGAAACACCCCAACGTTGCGCGTAGCCCCCGCAAGAGCGGCCAGAACACACGCAACCAGCAGGTCCTTCCTTACCCTCATAGCCCACAGCGCCCCGGCGGACAGAGCAAGGAACAGGCTCTCCGTATATGCGGCGTTGAGGAAGAAGGTCGTCGGGAAGAAGGCGAGGGTGAGGACTGTGCCCTTCGCCACCCTCTCATCAAACTCATCCAGGGCTATCTGGTAGATAAAGTAGAGGGCGAAGGGCAGAAAGAGGAGGGAGAGGAGAGGACCCCAGACGGAGAGGGCTTCCTTCGAGATAGGACCGCCGAAGAGATCTGCGAAGGACCTCATGAGCAGCGGGTACAGTGGGAAGAAAGCCGGGGAGACGTTGTCTGGGGGGTTGAGGTATCCGCCCGTGGCCAGTGCCACGTAGTGCTCACCGTCCCAGTGCGACCAGATGTTCATACTCCCGGAAGGCACATCCAGGGTTACCCTCTGGAAGCTGGAAGTCGGCACGACCCTGGCGAGCAGGGAGCCGCAGATCAGGTAGAGAAGGCGGCTCGCAGCGTAGACCGCGAGCACGAAAGCTAAACCGTTGCTCTTTCTGTTCTCTTTCTCGTACTCCATCGCCGGTCCTGGAATCTCTTGCCAAACCGCGGAGGGGATTATAGCTGCGCCTGCTTCTTATCTGGAAGATCAGCGCCTCTCGACGATCAGTACGTCCCTGTTCTCGAAGGCCGTCCGGTACAGGTTCGGGTGGTCCTCGAAGGAGGGCCAGTAGTCCTGCGTCGGCCTGTCAGGCATGTTCTTGTAGAGCACGATGTAGCGCACGTCGTAGGTGCTGAGGATACGGTCCGTTCGCTGGTTGTCAGGATGCGTCACGACCCAGAGAACGTCCCACAGTGGCCTTGGTCCCGTGGGTGGAAGGTCCCTTGGGTTCTTGACCTGGACAGGCTCGAAGGACTGGAGAGCCGAGTAGTGGCCCATGGCCAGCATCATGCGGCTCGGCACCTGGTTGAAGTGCGGGCTCACGACGATGTTGCCGCCTGTGTTGTGGTCCTCCAGCCACTCGCCGGCGGCGGCGATCTGGGGCGTCATCGTCATCTGGATGCTGGGACCTGAGGACCATTGCAGGGCGCGCGCCGCCTGCATCCCCACCAGGGCCACGGAAAGGAGCGCGGCGACGCAGGTAACGAACACGGCGGCGACACGCCCACGGCTCCAGAGGGACCTCGAGATGGTTACGATGGCAAGGGCCCCTAGCAGGGCCAGCGGTACTCCGAGGTCACGCCCGAAGCGCTGGGGGAAGCCGGTCAGAGACGTGCGGCTGCCGAAGAACAGCAGCGCGGCCCACAGGAACAGCGTAACGTGCGCTATCGCCGCCGGCAGGCCCATCCGCCTCCTTCCTTCGTCCGCCAGCAGGAATACGCCGAGCAAGCCGAGCCAGGCTACGGGTTGCGAGATCAGGTTCTCGGTCAACAAGCCGATCTCATACGGAACCTGCGTGCCTACCGCCATCTCGACGGCGTCGCCCGTTGCGCTCTCCCCCTGGCCGCCGACCAGCCCGGCGAGCGCCCCTCCCAGATCGTAGGTGTTCCACGCGTACAGGACGGAGAGAGAGCCGAGGAGCGTAAGCGAGAGCAGGAGTGCCACACCCGTCCTCCTGTCGCGGGACAGCAGAGGTAGAACGAAGTACGCCCCGACCAGGGCCAACAGTACCGCAAGGTACATGCTCGCGACGGGATGGTAGAGAATGACCGAAGAGCCGAGAAGCGCCAGCAGGAGTCCGTTACGCACCGATGGAGCCGAGTAGACGCCAACGAGGGAAGCGAGGGCCAGGACCATCAGGAACTGCGAGGTCACGAGGTTCGGGTACATCGCGTCGTTGAAGTAGTAGTAGGTGCCACCGAGTAGCACCGAGAGGAGCGCAGCGGCCACGCCGTACTCCCAACCCCACAGACGTTTCGCGAGCGCGTAGAGGGCCAGGGCTGGTAGCAGGAGTAGCGCGGGGCCGAGGACGGGGAAGATCTCCAGCGGCTCGAGGCCGCTGAGGCGCGAGACCCCGGCGGTCATGGTGTGGAAGCCAGGGGGGTAGATGAGATAAGGTTCTATCTTCCCCACGGTCATCATCCTGTCCGCCATCACGGCGTGGGAGTAGTGGTCTACGCCCCGAATGAACGGCCAGTCGTGCAACACAGGGCCCGCGTAGCCGCGTACGAGCGCCAGAGAGAGTACTGCGGGAAGCAGGAGCCGGCGCAAGAGGGGTCCAGGGAAGGCGGGAGACTCCAGAGCCACCTCTTCGTCTATCTCTGAAGTCAGTTCGGCCTTACGCCTGGACATAAAGAGGTGGGTCAACCCCGCCGCGAGTACGAGCAGCGCGACCAATACCAGGACCAGCTGGCCGGGGATCCCCCCGATAGTCGCCTCGAGCGCGAGGCCGAACGCAGGCACGAGCAGCACCAGCGCGGGCAAGCCGAGGGCTGGTACGGGCACGGAGAGGATGGGCTCATCGTCTCCTTTGGCACTACCGAACCTGAGGTAAGCCCCGAGCCCCGCCAGGAACACCACGAGCGCGCACACAAAGGCCACGGGGAGCGTTACGCCCATCCCCAGAACACGCGTCGGAATCAGCGCGACGGCTGGAACCAGCGCCATCGAGAGCGCCGCCGAGTAGGCGAGTCGCTCTGCGTAGTCCCCTGAGGCGCGCAGCAGTCCGGCCCAGAACCACCCTGGCACCACGGCGACGACGAGCGCAGCGAGCAGGGCCAGGATCAGGTCAAAGTGCACGCTACACTCTTCGCTTGTCCCTCGGCCAACGCACGCCGGATAGATTAGCAACGTCCTCCCGAACCGCTACCCGCTTGGCACGATAAAGGGGGCATTGAACCAACTCTTTACGATGCTTTTACAATCGCTTAACTTTGCGCGGTCCAGCCTCGGCAGTTGCTAGAGCGGTTTCCGGAAGGGTTGCCCTTCCGGAAACCGCGCATGTCAGCCAGTCAGGTCTTGGATTGCCTATGGCTCTTCTCGTGGGTAAGAATCAAGCCCTATGCACGGCGCTCTAAAGCGACTTTCGCAGAGGTATTGAGACTTGCTAAGACTTGCGCAATCGGCTGGAAGCCAATCGGCCTTCAGCGAAGACAAGAGGCTGACAAGCTGAAGTGCTGAGTTGCTGAAATGCTTGCAAAGAGGATTCACCCTCTTTGCAAACCGCTCTGGTTCTAGCGGGGGGCGAAGATGATGACGCCGTCGTTCTCGTAGACCGGGCTGTAGAGGTCCCTCTTGAGCGCGAAGGGACGCCAGCCTATCCACGGATAACGCTTGTGGAACACGACGTAGTGTACGTCGTTCTTCTCCA
>JACCSM010000597.1 GCA_013698525.1 Rubrobacteraceae bacterium | reverse complement strand
GGGCTCAAGGATCACCCCACCGGGGAGATGATCCAGGCCGCGCTTCGTCGGTCCCCGGTTCGCGCACCGGACGCGAGCGGCGAACCCTGTAGCCGAAAGGGCGTCCAAGGGGAGGACGCCGGGGCGGGCGCCGAAGACGCGTGGTCGTCGGAACTCTTCGGGGTGCCGTTCCGCACGCTCCTCTCGCGGGAGGTCAACCGGTTCCTGAAGGTGTGGACGCAAACTCTGCTCTCGCCCCTGCTCACCTCGGCGCTTTACGTCGTGGTCTTCGGCTACGGCCTGGGGAGCCGCATCCGGGAGGTCGAGGGCGTGCCTTACCTTCAGTTCATCCTGCCCGGCCTGATCCTCCTGAGCGTCATCACGGCCTCCTACGGCAACGCCTCCACAAGCCTTTTCGACGCCAAGCGCGAGCGCTACATAGACGACGTGCTCATAAGCCCCATGACGCCCTTGCAGATGGCCCTGGCCTACGTGGGTGGGGGCGTGCTGCGCGGGATGCTCGTGGGCGCCGGGACGTTCGTCCTGGCGATCCCCTTGGCGGGTCTTCCGGCGGAGCGTCCTCTGCTGCTCCTGGTCGCGGGCCTGGCGACGAGCGTCGCCTTCGCCTCCCTGGGGGTGGTGGCAGGCGTCCTGGCAACCCGCATAGACCACATCTTCTTCCTGAGCGCCATCGTCCTCCAGCCGCTGACCTTCCTGGGCGGGGTGTTCTACTCGGCGGAGATGCTGCCCGCCCCCTTGCGGGTAGCCACCTACGCGGACCCCATCTTCTACGCCGTGGACGCCTTCCGCTTCGCGGCGGTGGGGGTCTCGGACGTATCCCCGTACCCGGCCCTGGCGGCGCTAGGGGTCTTCGCCGTGTTGGCGTTTTGGGGCACGACGGAGCTGCTGCGCCGCGGCTACAAGCTGCGCTATTAGATGGACGGGCTCTCCCTGCTGGTGCTGGCGATCGGGTTGGGGCTCCTGGGCTTCGTAGAACCCTGCTCCATAGGGGCCAACATGGTCTTCCTGGGCCACCTGCGCGAGAAGGGCAAAGGCACGCGGCTGCGGGAGACGGCGAAGTTCGCCCTGAGCCGTTCGGTGGTCCTGGGGCTCTTCGGGCTGAGCATCTCTTTCCTGGGCAGCTCGGTTTTCGCGGCGCAAAAGGGCTTCTGGCTGCTGCTCGGGCTTCTTTACCTCGCGCTGGGCGTGGCCGTGATCCTGAACGCCCGCTTCCGCTGGGGGATGTTCGGGCGCGTCTCCTTGCGAAGGCTGCTCCCCGAACGCGAGGACCGTTCTTTGGGTTTGGGGCTGCTGTTCGGCCTCAACCTGCCCGCGTGCGCCTACCCGCTGATGCTCGCCCTCCTAGGCCCGGGCGCCGTGTCCGGTCCGCTCCTGGGCTTCGTCACGCTGTTCGTCTTCGGGCTCGCCCTGTCGCTGCCCCTCGGCCCCCTGGCCTTCTCCGAGCGGACGGCGAAGCTCTTCGGCCGCCTCTCCCGCTTCGGCGGGGCGACGCCCTACGTAATCGGGGTCGTGTTCCTGCTCCTCGCCGCCTACGTCATCTACACCGCCACCCCCTACTTCGACGTAGCTGGGAGCTAGCAGGCTCTTGGAGTCTTTTGCACAGAGGTTGAACTCCTCTCTGCTAACGCTATCGGGTATTACCCTTAGCGATCAGCGAAGAGTGATAAGCAGAGGGTTTGCCTGAAAGATAGTTGCTAGCTGCGGTACTCTCTAACGAACCTTTCGTCTATTGAATGTTTGACTCGCCAGGAGAGCCGTCCGCGCCAGGAGAGGCGGCCGTAGACGGCGAGTCCTGTACCGTCGCCGAGGTTGAGCACGTAGAGATAATGTCTCTGCGGTCTATATTCGTGGAGCGGCGAGCCGGCCAGCGTGGCCTGGAGGTTGCGGAAGATCACGGGCCCCTGACGGACGGCGAAGACACCGAGCTTCGGGAGGCCCTCGCCGCGGAAAGATACACAGTCGCCTCCTCCGAACAGGCGCCCGTCACCAATGCTACGCAGGTAGCGGTCCAGCCGGAGACCGCCGGCCTCATCGGTGGGGAGCCGTGAGTCGCGGAACACCTCCGGGGGAGAGACCCCGACCGCCAGCACCGGCAGGTCGCAAGGGATCTCGCGGCTGTCGGAGGTCCACGCTACGCCGTCGCCGAGCCGGGTAACGAGGGCGCCCGTAAGAACCTTCGCGCCTCTCTCTTGTAGGAAAGCGAGGATCTCCTTCTGCGCCCTCTTTGGGGCGTCCGGCAGAAGGGAGTCGCCCTTCTGGGCTATCGTGAGCTCGCCTTCGAGACCGAGCCGGCCAAGCAGCGCCAGCGTGTTGGCCGCCACCTCACAACCCGCCACGCCCCCGCCAACGACTAGTATCCTGGCTGCGCGGTCCTCACCATGCGCCAGCAGCCGGCGCCGTATCTCCACGGTGTTCGCAACAGGTTTGACCCCGACCGCACCGGCCCCGTGCTGCTCCACGCCAGATCGGGCAAGCTCGCTGCCCAGGCAAACGGAAGCCGCGTCGTAAGGGACCGTAGAGCCGTCTTCGAGGACGAACTCTCTGTTCTCTGTGCGAATCTCCGTTATCCGGCCCTCGACGAAACTACCTCCCCCCTCCTCAACGAGCCGGCGGATATCGATACGATGCT
>JACCSM010000248.1 GCA_013698525.1 Rubrobacteraceae bacterium | reverse complement strand
GCATGGACGAGTGCGGCCAGCGCCAGGCTGCAGACGCTCAACAGTATGGATGCCTTCAGGTCGATGCGCTCCAGTTCCTCTCGACTCTCTCTCAGAAGCGCTCCGACCAGCTCATCGCGAGCGCCCGTCATGTCGGCACTCTCCACCTTCTGGTACTTGGCCGGGCCGTCTTTCGCCACGCTCATAGGGCATCCTCCGCTTGGTCTTCCTCTACCGCCTGCTGGACGGCATCACGGAATCTAAACCGGCGGATGGTGTCTTCTCATCCACAGAGTATCTTATGTAATCGTCTCCCTCAAACAGGAGCGGTGCATCATCTCGTTGGTGATGCTATATAGTGAAGTTCAGGAAAAGGAGGATGCTCAGAGCTAATGGCCCACCCGCCCACCGGCACCGTCACCTTCCTCTTTACCGACCTAGAGGGTTCCACAAAGTTGTGGGAGAAGAGTCCCACAGGCATGCACGCTGCACTCACCCGTCACGACACAATCCTCAGGGAGGCTATCGAAGGACACGGTGGTTTCGTCTTCAAGACGGTAGGCGACGCCTTCTGCGCGGCCTTCCCCACCGCCCTCGGTGCCCTCCAGTCGGCCCTTGCGGCCCAGAGGGCTCTCCTCTCTGAAGCGTGGGGTGAGGAGACCGGTACTTTGAGGGCGCGGATGGCGCTGCACACGGGGGGCACCCATGAACGAGACGGAGACTACTTCGGCCCACCGGTAAACCGGGTGGCGAGGCTGCTCTCTGCCGGTCATGGTGGGCAGGTGCTCCTCTCTTCCTCCACCCAGGAGCTGGTGCGCGATCAGCTACCGCCCGAGGCGCACCTGAGAGACCTTGGGGAGAGGCACCTCAAGGACCTCGCAAGGCCCGAGAGGGTCTTCCAGCTTACGACTCCGGACTTGCCATCTGAGTTCCCCTCGTTGAGGACGCTTGAGTCTTACTCCAACAACCTGCCCTTGCAGGCCACGCCGCTTATCGGGCGCGAGCGTGAGGTGGAGGCGGTGTGCGGGCGGTTGCGCAGCCCCGAGACGAGACTCTTGACCCTCGTCGGTCCTGGGGGCACGGGGAAGACCCGCGTGGGACTGCAGGCCGCCGCAGAGCTCGTGGACGATTTCGAGGACGGGGTCTTCTTCGTGCCGATCGCCGCCATCGCGGATCCCTCGCTGGTGGCCCCGACCATCGCGCGGGTACTAGGGCTGAGTGAGGGTGGTGTCCAGCCACCGGAGGAGTTGCTCGAAGGCTACCTGCGCGAGAGGCACACGCTCCTGTTGCTCGACAACCTCGAGCAGGTCATAGGGTCGGGGACGGTCCTTGACAGGCTGCTCTCGTCCGCCGCCAAGCTGAAGATCCTGGCTACCAGCCGCACCCCGCTCGGGCTCTATGGCGAGCAGGAGTTCCCAGTCCCACCCCTCTCGTTGCCCGACCCCGAATCCCTGCCTCCCCTGGAGAACCTCGCCGACTACGAGGCCGTCGGGCTCTTTGTGGAGCGGGCGCTGGCCGTCAGACCGGAGTTCTCCCTGACGCAGGAGAATGCCCCTACGGTGGTGGAGATCTGTGCGAGGCTGGACGGGCTGCCCCTGGCGATAGAGCTCGCCGCAGCGAGGATAAAGTTGCTCCCCCCGCGGGTGCTGCTAGAGAAGCTAGGCAACCGGCTCAAACTCCTAACCGGTGGCGCACGAAACCTGCCAGAGAGGCAGAGGACGCTCAAGAATGCTATCGAGTGGAGCTACGGACTGCTCGAAGAGGGCGAAAAGATGCTCTTCGGGAGGCTGGGAGTCTTCTTGGGTGGGGCCACCCTCGAGGCCATCGAGGCGGTGTGCGACGCGCGAGGAGACCTCCCCACGGACGTATTCGATGGCGCCTCCTCGCTCCTGGACAAGAGCCTCCTGCGCCAGGCGGAGGGAGCAGGGGGTGAAGCGCGCTTCGTGATGCTGGAGACCATCCACGAGTTCGCGAACATAAAGCTCGAGGGGAGCGGTGAAGCGGAGGCCGTAAGGCGCGCCCACGCCGAGTACTTCCTGGCCCTGGCAGAAGAGGCCGAGCCGGGGTTGCGAGGACCGGAGCAAGGTACGTGGCTCGAACGGCTGGATCCCGAACACGACAATGTAAGGGCTGCGCTCTCGTGGGCGATAGAACGGGGAGAGGCCGAGCTTGGGCTGCGGCTTGCAGGAGCGTTGCGACCGTTCTGGTACGCGCGAGGGCACTTCGATGAAGGGAAGAGGTGGCTGACGGAAACACTGGCGCAAGGTGAACAAGCGTCGGCTTTGGCACGGGCTAAGGCGCTTGAGGGGCTGAGCTGGCTGGCAGACGTACAGGGCGATCTGTTTGAAGCGGAGGCAGCCGCCGAAGAGGGGCTCCGATTAAGCGCAAGTGCAGAGATCAAGAGCAACCTCGCAGCTTCCTTACAGCTCATACTG
This sequence comes from Rubrobacteraceae bacterium, assembly GCA_013698525.1. GTDB lineage: Bacteria > Actinomycetota > Rubrobacteria > Rubrobacterales > Rubrobacteraceae > Rubrobacter_D. The sequence goes on along the minus strand of JACCSM010000248.1, from coordinate 1,898 downwards.
GGGGATGTAGCGGAGCAGCTGGGTGACTACAAGCGGGCGAAAGAGTTATTCGAAGAGAGCCGAAGGATCTACGTCGACGCTGGAGATAGGTGGGGAATCGCTGAGGCCATCGGCGGCCTAGGGAACGCCTACTATGACAGCGGAGACTACGAGCGAGCGAAGGAGTTATTCGAAGAAGGCCTGGACCTGTCTCGGGAGTTGGGCAGCGCCCAACCGCACAGCACTTTCTTGATCAGCTTGGGCTACGAGTTCCTGCTCCAGGGCGACTACGAGCAAGCGACGACGCTAAACGAGGAAGCCGCAACTCTACTCCGGGAGCATGGGCTTAGGGGTGGGCTCGAGCACGCCATCGACAACCTTGGCTGGGCAGCGCTGCTGCGCGGGGACTACGAGCGTGCCGATGCTCTGCTACAAGACAGTCTCATGCTGTGCCGGGAACTGGGTAACGAGCTGGTAGCCTCAGAGAGTCTAGAGGGGTTGGCATGCACCGCCGGGACAAGAGGAGAAGCCGAACGGGCGGCCAGGTTGTTCGGTGTGGCGGAGGCTTTGCGCGAGTCGGCAGGCTATCGGCAGGGGCCTAGAGAGTCGGCTATCCGGGAACCGTACCTGACCGCCGCTCGCGCCTCTATAGAGAAGACGGCGTGGGAGGAGGCCTGGGAAGAAGGACAAAAGATGAAATTCGAGGAAGCCGTCTCCTACGCACTTGAGGAAATCAAGAACGGCTAATCTGCCTGGCGTGGCCCTTCCGAGAGAGTCTCTTCTCTATGGCCGAACGAATAAGGGCCAACACTCCTACATCTCGACCCCGGGATCAGGTTACTTGTTCAGTCCGGGTACCACCACCCAGCATCCCTCATGACCGCCGGGACCGAAGTCGTGGTGCGCCCCACTCTCATTCTCGGCTTTCCCAACGTTACATGGCGTATCCGTCGGCATCCGATGGCCAAAATTGCCACGGCGAGCCATCGCGGGGGAGATGCTGGCCACCAAGATAACCGCTATAAGGGCCGCCACCACCAGGACCTTGATCATCCGCTTCATCGACCAACCTCCTTATTCCATTTGCCTTTTCGCCCTCTACCTACTCACGATAGCAGACCGAAGCAGCCGACGGTATCGTACAAGTGAACTATTTCTCCGGTTCTCCTGGCAACCTTCTGGCCTGTTCTTCCGAAACTACTCGATCATCGGTTGGACGAGAACCGCAAGGTGGGGTTTCTACGCTGCTTGTGTGCTTGTTTTCCTTCCGGTGACCATGTAGCGCCACCAGGCGATGGCGACCTGTACAAGCGCGAGCGCCAGGAGGATCGCGAACAGGGCCCGGTACCCGAAGCCCGTGATGACCCATCCGGCGACCAGGGGGAAGCCGAGGATCGCGCCTTCGAAGAGCATCCCAGCCATCGGCAACACCCGCGGCCGTACCTGCTCCTCCGAGACGTTGACCGCCTGCGCCTGCACGCCTGGCAGCGCGAGCCCGTAGCCCAAACCAAGAAAGGAGGAGGAGATCCCGTAGAAGAAGACATTGGACCCCACCGCGAGAAACGACGCGACCGCGAGCGCCATTACGCTCACCGACGCGGCGATCACGAGCCGCGAATCGAAGCGCGCCGCCACCCCCGCGAGCACGAAACGGGAGAAGATCACCGCGACGGTATAGGCGACGTAGAAGACAGAGTAGTCGAGACCCCTGGCACCTGCGAAGGTCGGCTGGAAGCTCGTCATCGAGGTGAAGAGGCAGGCGAAAAGCAAGATCATCGCGAGCGAGAAAGCAGCCTCGGACCCCAGGATACGCCGCATCGCCGCGCCGAACGAGACCGCGGAGGACCTATTTTCTTCCGCACCCTCCTTTCCGGCATCGGTCCTGGCGCCGGGCGCGAGAGCCCCTACGACGAGCGTAA
>JACCSM010000245.1 GCA_013698525.1 Rubrobacteraceae bacterium | reverse complement strand
CGGGATGACAGATCTCGTTCTCGACTACTACGCCACGCGCCCCGACCTCAGGCCCTACAGCGAGGAGATGATGGGCGGCTCTCCCGAGGATGTCCCCGACCGCTACCGTGAAAGATCCCCGATCGAGTCTGTAAAGAACATCAAAGGGAATCTCCTGATCGTCCAGGGCTCAAAGGATCCAAACGTGACACAAGACAACGTCCACGCCGTTACGAAAGCCTTGCAACGCGAGAACATCCCCTACGAACTCATCACCTTCGAGGACGAAGGCCACGGCATCGCTCGCCCGAAGAACCTCGAGGTGCTCTACCCACGCCTAGCTGAGTTCTTCCACAAGGCATTCGACGAATCTCTCTGACGGAAACCGGCGAACGATCAGAGAGTCTTTGTGCCCCTCCAATCAGAAATAAGTACGCGCAGACGTTTAGAACCTATATATGCTGGATACACATATGTGTAGAAGTATAGAAAAAGGTACGATGTGGAGGAAACGTTTTGACGCACGCTACCAGAACCTTCGACAAGATGGGCGAGACCACGCAGACTGTGGTCAGGACCTCTCAGGAGTCTGCCAGGATCTTCACGGACTACACCGTGAAGGCGCAGGAGTTGAACACGCAGCTCACCCGGCGCGCCGTCGAGACCTGGATAGATGGGTTGCGCAAGCAGACCGAGCTTTCCCAGGACGTGGCGCAGGAGCTCTTCGGGAGGGCCGAGGAGCAGGCAGACGCCTACAGGAGCTTCTTCGGGCAGTGGGGCAACCTACCCAACGGAGGCTTCCCGTTCCCTGGCATGGTCAACAGCTTAATGTTCCCCTTCCAGAAGCAGGGGATGCGGCTGGTCGAGAAGGGTGCGAACATGGAGGATGCCCTGGCGACGTTCCCGATCGCCGGGTACGACGAGAAGAACGTCGATGAGATCTCCGCACGGCTCGACGGCTTGAGCGCCGAGCAGATCCGGCACCTCAGGGCGTACGAGAAGGCCAAAAAGAACCGCCAGGGCCTGATCGACCGTTTCGACAGCAAGCTCAGGGCTCTGTAGCAGAAACGACACAAGCGTAATGGAGAGGCCGGGATGAAAACCCCGGCCTCTTTCTTGCTTCTTTCAAAGGCTTCATCCCGGGCTATAGTTGCTATACCGGCTACAATAGCATTACAGAGTGCATTTGGGGCCCGCCAGATCAGGACCATGAAATGTTAGAGATCCCGCCGACGTTCGCGCCGGATCTTGACCGTATTACAGTAACTGTGTAGTATTCGTGCAAAGCAAGGAGCCGGGTGACTCTGCCTGGAGGAGGTATTACATGGACGTGATGAGAGGTCTTGGGGAGCATGGGGACAGTACGCCGCTCTCTGGTGTGGAGAACCTCATGCTCCACTTCACCCCGTACGCTGAGGATTGGTCGAAGCTGCCTGTTATCGTCTCTGGTGAGGGATGTTACGTAACCGACGACAGGGGCAACTCTTACATAGACGGGCTTGCGGGGCTCTTCACGACGCAGGTCGGGCACGGGAGGAGCGAGCTCGCCGAGGTCGCGGCCGGGCAGATGAAGGAGCTCGGGTTCTTCCCCAACTGGAGTTTCCAGCACCCGAGGAGCCTGGAGCTGGCGGCCAAGATCTCAGAGATAGCGCCGGGGGACTTGAACAGCACTTTCTTTGTCTCCTCCGGTTCCGAGGCAGTAGAGACCGTCATAAAGCTCGCCAGGCAATATCACAAGACCAACGGGGAGCCGGGACGGTACAAGATCATCTCCAGGGACGTGGCCTACCACGGGACGACGATGGGGGCGCTCTCGGTGACGGGGCTGCCGGTCTTCAAGGCGCCTTTCGAGCCTTTACCATCGGGCTTTTTCCACGTGAAGAACACCCAGCAGGACCCCGAGGGCGCGGCCGATGCGATCGAGCAGATGATCGAGGCCGAAGGCCCTGAGCTCGTCGCCGCTGTCATCCTGGAGCCGGTCCAGAACGCCGGCGGCTGCCTCGTGCCGCCGCCCGACTACTGGAAGAAGGTACGCGAGATCTGTGACCGCCACGGCGTGCTCCTGG
>JACCSM010000241.1 GCA_013698525.1 Rubrobacteraceae bacterium | reverse complement strand
GCTTCAGAGGTAGCGAGAGAGCCGCCCTTTCGGCCTCTTCACCAATACTGCGAGCATTCAGCATTTCGGATGCGGCGAGATGCTCATTCCGCGAACGTTTGGCCTGTGATGTGCTCACGCCGCCCCCAAAAAGTAACTGCAGCCCTCAGTCCGAGGAGATCTCCTCAGCAGTTCCAGTTGGTGCAACCTCGCCGCTGCACGACGATAGCGCCGTTACCCACCGCCACGTAAGGCGTCTGCCCGAGCGCGGCAGCAACGTAGGATGGGGTGCTTGCGGAAGCGGGATAGCCATGTTCCCGTTCGGTACGGGCCCTCGCCCTCGCCAACAATCCAGATATGCCTAACGACCCGCCGGCCATCCGGTCGTCGATGTGGTCTTGATGCTGCAACTCGATCCCTCCCTCAAATATTCGGTCTTCACTGTCCTTACGAGATTCTCTCATCCATCGCTTGTGTGTTTGTTCTATCCTGGTCGATCCTCCATTCTCGGTCGTTGGTCGTCCAACATCCGCAGCACGCGTCTCGCGTCGTCGTACGCCTCGACGGCCGCGCGGTGCTCGGCCCCGTCGCGAAGCTGCATCGATACGGGGGCCGGATCGATCATCTTCGCATCGGCCGCGCTTACGGCGACTATGTAGTACCAGAGTGGTGGCGTTCGTACGCCCTCGCTCTCACCGTCATTATCGACCAGGTCGAGCGCTGCCTTTAGCGCGTCGTGCAGTGGCGCCGACTTGACCGTCTGAGGTTCGTGGGCGCGCGATCTCCAGCCCGCAGCCCAGCTTATTTTCGACGCCAGGACATCGTCGCACAGGATCTCCTGCTGGAGTTCGTAGAGCTCGCGCGCCGCATCGGGCGTAATGTGCTGTGTCTCGCTCGAAGGATCTCTCATGACGGCCACAAGGCGGATCGTGGCCAGGGCTCTCTGCGTCTCTGACTCGGACAGACCCTTAATTCGGCACGCCTCTACGACGGCGTCGGACGCGTGCGTCAACCGATCTGCCGCAACGGTGCTGACGGCCTGCCATTCGAGGGACTCGAACTGTTCCTGGGCACGGAGCCATCCTGTCTGAAGCCTGTGCAGGAGCGTCGTGGCAACGGCAGGCGTATACCTTAGAGAGAGTCCGGCGGCGAAAGCCAGGATGCAAGTGATGGCCAGGCATGCCTCCACGGTGTTCAGTATCTCCAGGATGGCTCCCCGGTTCCCTCCGGAGAGCCAGACCCTCAAGCCGGCAAAGACCGTCGATTCCACGGCTATCAAGGCTATGCACCCCATGCCCACGGAGAAGGCGAGATTCTTGAAGTAGAAGCGTCGTTTGAGCCCTGATGCCCGTCCGGCCATCACAAAGACCACTGCCGCCAAGCCCGAGTAGAACCACTCAGGGGCCATGATCAAAGCTTTCAAAACCACAAACTGGGGTGGCGCGGGAGCATAAACACGTAAGGCCGGAGATGGCCAGACGAGTCCTACGGCGGTGGCAAGGCCCACAGAAAGTAGCAAGATGAGCGGTGCCGAGCCGAGTACAGCCCGCAACCAGGGCCTACGCGCCACCGGCTCCGCCGGAAGGTTACCGGGTAGGTCGGGAAGACCGCCGGCCAGGGCGAGGCATACCCACGCTACAATGAGCACGACGGGCAGCTCCATCATAACCGCCACCATAATCTCCGCACGCCCGCCGGAGAGATCGACCAGGGCCACGGCGCCGAACACCAGCGCCACAAAGAGCAGGTTGCACGCTGCAAAGACGCTGAACTTGGTCCTTTTCGATGGAAGGAGAAAACACAGAAAGAAGACGAACGCTACAAAGCTTACACTCCCGAGCACGAGAGCCTGATGTTGGGCCGCACTCATAGCACGTCGTACATATCGTAGGCGTGGGGGCTGTCGTCACCCAGGCAGCCGGCGAAAAGTGCATACGAGGCCCTTAGATTGGCCTCGCGCTCTCGGAGCGACTCCTCGGCGAATGGATTTCCTCGTGCGAGCTTCGTTCCTTTCTTGAGGGGAAGGGTCGCGAACTTTGCCTCCTCAGCATGCTGGTCGTCCTCGTCGGGCTGCTCGTCGAACTCGATCAGGAGGTCGCCGGCTGCCAGGTGCCCGAGCTCGTGCAGGATGGTCAATGTCAGGACCAACGGTGGCAGACTGCCAGGTACGAAGATGGCCGCCATGTTCAACTGCTCCGAGTAGCGTAGTTCCCCGAGCCGACCCGAGAAAGCCAAAAGGCGTGTGAGCTCAGGGTACCAGGAGTCAGGGATCACATGTACGGCTATGGAGATATCCAGGTAATCCGCGAGAGCATCCGAATAATCTTCGGGCTCGAACCTCCGTCCCGACAGGCCCAGAATAGCCAGTTCCTCCTGGAACTCTGCGGCCGTGAGCAAAGATCTCGTTCCGTTGACGTGAGATCGCGCGGCGCTGAGGTTTCGAAGAGGACGCCAGAAGCCGGCCAACCTGTTCAGAAATGGGCCTGTGAGGTCACGTTTCGGCGCCTCAACGTTCATCGTCGACCTCGTGTGCGTCCTCGAATTGCCTGATGATACCGAGGATCATCTGTTTCTCACGACCGGGCAGGTGCAGGCTCTTGTGGGCTATGGCGCTTACAGTCTCGTCACGAAAAATGCTCATCGCTTCTTCATCCAGAAGTGGCAACTTTCTCGTGGAATCGAGGAAGTACGTAGGATGCACGCCGAAAGCGTCAGCCAGGGTAACCACCTGTTTCATGGACGGATCGGTCAGTTTCCCTGTCCTGATCTGCTCGACGTGTTCCTCAGTCAGGTCTCCCAGGCTCAGGCGCGCTACTTCGGCGTTGGTGTAAGGTCTACCCGTTGTCTCGTTCTTTATGGCATCGAAGAGCCGGTTGGTCTTTTCGGCGACGCTCAGGTGTCCCGGCGCGAGGTCGATAGACGCTCCGTCCTTGAGGCCAGGCCCCTCCTCGAACCACAGTTCCGGAGGGAAGTCCATAACCTTGGCAATGGCTTTCAACTTCTCGAAGCCGGGGTTTTCGATCCTGCCCTTCCTCAGGTTGGTGATGTATGAGCGCGTCACGATACCACCCGTCGCCTCATCGATCTCCTGACCGCTCCACCTGCGCCCCTCCGGACGACGATACATCTCCAAGAGGGCCTCGAACTTCTGCGCGATGTGCATCTGAGCCTTCCGCCTCCACCCCATTAGTCTTCTAGTTTGATATACGATACCATACTATGTATCGTTTAAACAATACAACTACGGGAGAAAAGCCGTTGAAGGAGAAAATAGCACCCGCCGGGCTCGAAGGATAGGCGCAGGAGTGTTGGGACGGTTACGGGCGCTTCACTTCTGGAAGCCCTTGGAGGCACGCTCTTTCCGACGGCTGTGGGCCGGGGCGGGTCTTTCTATGATTGCGGATCAGGCCTTCCTGGTGGCACTGACGTGGCTGGTGCTCCGCGTTAGTGGCTCTGGTGCGGAACTTGGCCTGGTGCTGGCTGTTGCATCCATACCAGGCACCATTCTGACACCGGTGGGCGGGGTCTTGAGCGATCGGTATTCGCCCGCGCTGATCATGATCTGGGCCAGTGCAGGACGCATCTTGCTCTTGGCCCTATTGACCGCGTTGATCCTGGCCGATGCGACCCTGCTCTGGCACGTGTATGTCATTGCGGCCAGCTTGAGCGCGCTCGATGCACTCTACTACCCCGCGTCGATGTCGATCGTACCGTCCCTGGTCGATCGCGACCGTTTGGGTGCGGCGAACGCCCTGACCCAGGGTGCCGAGCAGGCCAGCAGCATCTTCGGGCCCGCGTTGGCCGGTGGCCTGCTCGCGCTCCTCGGTCTTGGAGCCAGCTTTGGCGCTACCGCCGTCCTGTTCCTGATCGCGACGGCGTTGTTCGGCGCTGTCGCACGGGCTGCAAAGCCGGCAGGGTCACCGGCTGGTGACGTGCCCGAGGAAGACGATGAGCAGAGCAGAGCACTGACCTCGTTTATCGAGGGTATACGCTACGTGTGGCGCGATGGAGTCATTCGTTCTCTTCTACTGATTCTGCTCTGTACCAATCTGGCCATGATGGGACCCCTGTACGTGGGTGGAGCCGTCCTCGCCGAGTCGCGACTCGGGGGCGCCGGCGCCTTCGGCACCCTGGTCGGGGCTGCAGGAGTCGGGTCCTTGATCGGGGTCGCCGGTGCGGGTTCCGTAAGGCGTTTCAGACGCCGCGGTCTGATAGAGCTGGGATTGACGGGCCTGCTCGGTATTATCGTCGGCGCGATCGCCTTCGTACCTAACCTGGTGGCCGCAATCGCGCTCGCAACCGCGATCGGCGCAACTGCGAGCTTCCTCGGTGTCATAACGATCTCGTGGCTTCAAGAGCGCACGGAGCCAGGTTTACTCGGCCGGGTGATGAGCTTCGCGATGTTCTCTGCCGTCGCCCTGGACCCGATCTCTTTCGCCCTCGCAGGGGTACTCGTCGAACTCGATCTAACGGCCATGTTCCTGGCCGCAGGAGCACTTCTGCTCCTCACGGCCGTACTCGGAGCACTGAGCCGTACGATGCGAGAGGTGGACTAGGTTAGAACTCGTCATTGGCAGGATCGCGCGAAGCACCGTGAGACCCCTACCAGCTAGCCCTCCCGACGACTTAGCAACGATGAGTTACAAACTTGTTAAGGTTCTTGCGATTCGTGTGTAGCAGTGTTAAAGTGCGTTTTGTCACGGCTGCCGTTGCTTGGGCTTGTTGATCGTAGGGGACACGGATATACCTTGTTTTGGGGAGAAGTAGGGGACGCGCGATGAGGGGAATGTTCGGTACCGGCTTCGGGAGGGTCGGTCTCTATGTGCTCGGCGTCGCTGCGCTACTTGCCATTGGTGCGCTCGCGCTGGCTGGCAGGGGGATGCTATCAGGGGCTGACGCGCAGCCTGCCGAGAGGGCCATCCAACCTACCGGGGTGGAGGAGGCCACACCGGAACCCGTCGCCGAGACCGCGGCCAGTACGAAGCCTGAGAGCAAAGCGGATCAGGTAGCGCGGGCCGTGAAAGAGCCCGCCCCCGTGCCGGATGAGGCGTCTGCCTCGGCTTCCGCGTCTGCTGCGGCCCCTGCAGATACGATGATGTATCTGAGTGTTCCCGCTATGGGTATCTCCGACATACCTGTGGTCGAGGGCACATCGGAGGCGAGCCTCTCGCAGGGGGCTGGTCACGTGACCGGAACTGGCTACCCGTGGGTTCCTGGCTCCAACACCTACATAGCCGGTCATAGGATAGGATACCCTGGCACCCCGAGCGACCACGTGTTCTGGAACCTGCCCAATCTTGGTCAGGGGGACCAGATCGTTCTCACCGACTCGAACGGGACGACCTACACCTACGCTGTAAGCGAGATCTTCGAGGTGTCGCCCACAGATCTATCCGTGACCGCGCCCACTGGCGGCGACGTGGTCTCTTTGCAGACGTGCATCGAAGACTACGGAGACTACTGGACCCCGGGACCCAACTGGTTCGTCCGGTACGTCGTCCGCGCCGATCGGATCTAGAGCTGTTCGCAAAGAGGTTTGAACCTCTTTGCAAGCATTTCAGCACTTCAGCTCTTTGGTTTGGCTTGTAGCTGAATGAGTGATTCAGGGCGTCTTTTGCTACTGGTCGTGCGGCCCCGACGCGTCGCCAAGCAGCCGCCGGACGAGTAGGAGCCCGCAGATTCCGAGTAGTGTGGCGAACCAGAGGGTTGCGAGGCGGATGACGAGCGTAAGTGCGCCGGCAAGCCCCGTCGAGAGGTTCGCCACGGTGACGAACTGGCCGTAGAGTCCGGCCTCTACGGCCCCGATCCCACCGGGGAGCATGCTCAGGACCCCGAGGAGCGAGCTGACGGCGAACACGAAGACGATGAGGAGGAAAGGCCGGTCCGCGCCGAGCCCGACGGCGCAAAGATACACGCCGGCACACTCCAGGCCCCAAGAGAGGAAGGAAATTGCGGTTCCCACGAGGAGCGGCCTCGTCGCCAGGAGATCGTTCGAAGCACCTTGGAAGTCCTCCAGGTGCGGGGCGAGACGGTTCAGGAGTGGCAGTTTCGAGAGGATACGCTCTGCGGCGAGCGAGAGGCGTTTGGAGCGCAGGACGGCGATTCCGAAGGCAGCGAGGGTGAGGAATGCCAGCATCGTCCAGGGGGGCAGATTCAGGGCGAAGGCGCCAAGGAAACCCCACAAGACCATGCCTGTACCGTCCGTGGCGCGTTCGGCAACGACCGCTGGGGCCGTGCGCGCTATCGGGGCGCCGGTAACCCTGCGGACGAAGACGCTCTTCAACACCTCACCGAGCTTGCCCGGTGAGATCGTCATCGAGAGGCCTGCCGTGAAGATCGCGGCGTTTATACCCGTTGGAACAGAGACCTTCAGGACTCTAAGGTAGTACGTCCAGCGGAGAAAGCGCACGACGTAAGAGAGGGCGACGAGGCCAAGGATCGCTGGTATGAGGGCGTAGTCGAAGCTCTCGAGCGCTGCGGCGAGCTTGTCGAGGTCGGAGAAGACGGCGAGGATCAGGTAGACTGCCGCGCCCAGAGCGAGGGCGAGGACGAGGTTTCGTCTCAGCCGTTCCACAGGGGTATTACGTAGATGACCGTCCCGACCACGACCAGCCAGAGGAACAGCGCGATCTGCAGCGGCCTGTCGGAGAGGAGCAGCGTGTCCGGGTTGCCGCCGCCA
>JACCSM010000552.1 GCA_013698525.1 Rubrobacteraceae bacterium | reverse complement strand
CCTGGACCCTGCACGTGGAAGGGCCTGGCGTCGAGCGGCCGTTGGAGCTTACCTACGACGAACTGTCGAATATGCCGCAGGAATCCTTCGTGCGGGCGCTGGAGTGTGCCGGCAACGGCCGCGCCTTTTTCGAGTCGCTATTTGGGCGGCGGGCGGAGGGTACCCCCTGGCGGCTCGGGGCCGTCGGCGTGGCTGAGTGGACCGGGGTCCCGTTGCGGGAGGTTCTGGAGCGGGCCGGTCTCAAGGCTTCGGCCCGCGAGGTGATGCTGGAGAGCCTGGACTCGGTGCGGATGCGGCGTCCGCTGCCGGTGGAGAAGGCTGTGGAGGAAGGCACGTTGCTGGCCTTCGGCATGAATGGGGGGCTGTTGACGCCGGATCACGGTTTTCCGCTGCGCGCGGTCGTCTCCGCTTGGGCCGCAGTGGCGAGCGTGAAGTGGCTCGGGCGCGTCCACGTCTCAGAGACGCCGCTCTCTTCTCCGTGGAACACGGAGAAGTACGTGCTCACCGGCGGGGAGTTCGGCGCGAGGCGGGAGCCAGTAGAGGAGCGGGGCGTGAAGAGCGCCCTGGAGCTACCGTGGCCAGCCCGGCTTCCCGAGGGCACACATGTTCTATGCGGCCGGTCGTGGTCGGGATACGGCGCCATCTCCCGCGTCGAGTATTCGGCGGATTGTGGTCCCTGGCGTGGGGCGCGGCTCTTCGGGGAGAACATCCCGGGGGCGTGGGCACGGTGGAGCATCGAGTGGGACGCGAAGCCCGGGCAGCACGAGATCAGCGTGAGGGCGAGGGATGACGCCGGCAACGTCCAGCCGGACGAAGTGGGATGGAATGATCTAGGATACCTCTACGACGGCGTCGTAGGGCACCCCGTCGAGGTGTTCTAGGAAATGAGGCAAGATTGGCGCCGGGAAGGAGGAGCGCCAGTGAAAGAGAGTGACCAGGACTACCTCTTCGAGCAGTTCCGCGTCGAGCGCGGATGCCTCGGCTACGTGGTCGCCGACGCCCGTTCGGCCGCCATCATCGACCCCGAACTGGAGATGGTCGAGCCTATTCTCGACTACGTCTTCGAGCACGGTCTGAAGCCGGCCTACATAGTTGATACCCACACGCACGCCGACCATATCTCGGGCGCCAGGGAACTCAAGTCCAAGACCACGGCGAAGATCGTGATGCACGAGAAAGCACCGGCGAGCTGCGTAGACATAAGGGTCGAGGACGGCGACCGTCTTCTGGTCGGCGACCTTTCCATCAAGTTCATCCACACCCCAGGGCACGCCAAGGACCTCGTCTCCGTGATGCTGCCGGGCCGCATCCTCACCGCCGACGCGCTGCTAATAGGGTCCTGCGGTCGCACCGACCTCCCCAACGGCAACGCGGTCCGCCAGTACCACACCCTCTATTACACCTACCGCGCCCTTCCCGACGGGCTGCTTGTCTACCCCGGGCACGACTACAACGGCCGCGAACACTCGACCCTGAAGGAGGAGAAGGAGAGTAACCCCAAGATGCACTTCGCGACGGAGGAGGAGTTCATCGAGTACATGGAGAGGGAGAACCCGGACAAACTCACGCCCGTGTATCATCTGGCCGACGCACTCAAGGCGAACATGGCTTGATAGGTATAAGGTTACAGGCATAAAGGTTTTGGGATTCGAGGGTTCGAGGTATTGTTGATGCCTGAGACCCGTAGCCTGAAGCCTCCAAGAGAGAGGAACGACGAATGAGCGTAACCGACGAGTTATTGAGGAACAACGAGGAATACGCCAGCACTTTCGACAAGGGCGATCTGCCGATGCCTCCGGGCAAACAAATAGCCGTGGTTACCTGCATGGACGCCCGTTTGAGCCCGTACGTCATGCTCGGACTCCACGAGGGTGACGCGCACGTCATACGCAACGCCGGAGGTGTGATCACCGACGACGAAATCCGCTCGCTGGTGATCTCCCAGCGCCTGCTCGGAACGCACGAGATCATGCTGATACAGCACACGGACTGCGGGATGCTCACCTTCACAGACGACGAGCTCAAGCAACAGATCCACGAAGAGGTGGGCATGAAGCCTCACTTCTCCATGGAGTCTTTCTCCGACCTCGACGAGAACGTGCGTCAGTCCATCGCCCGCATCAAGAGCAGCCCGTTCATCCCCAACAAAGAGAGCGTACGCGGCTTCGTCTACGAGGTCGAAACCGGTCGTCTCCGCGAGGTTGGCGGCTAGAGCACGTCTAGGATCGGTCGACCCATAAAGACTG
>JACCSM010000548.1 GCA_013698525.1 Rubrobacteraceae bacterium | reverse complement strand
CTCCTCGCCCCCTTCTCTCCCGAGCGGCGCTTCGGCATCGAGATAGACCGCGACCACGCCACGGATGCGCCCTATAACGCCATCGGCGGCGACGTCCAGAAGGTCGCGCCAATGTTCCGGGCCGCCGGGCTCGCCTTCCCCGCGGTGGCCCTAAACCCGCCGTTCGGCCTCTCCTGGCGCGACCCAGCTCACGCCGGAGGCGAAGCCAGCTCCACCCGCCTGGCCTACCTGTGGGCGCTGGACCTGCTCTCGCTCTTCGGACAGGGTGCAATGATCTGCGGCACGGAGCGCCTCGCCCGCGAGATCCTCTCCATCGAGGAGGGACGCGGCGTCTACGCCGTCGTTGACATGGAAGGTCCGCTCTTCGATGGCGTGGACCTCGCCACCTCCATCGTCTTCTTCGTCAGGCCCGAGAACCGGGTTCCGCGCCGCAAAGGAGATCGAAGCTCCGCGCCGGATGCCGTGCCCGAGCCCGCGCACGGTCCCGTCCGCCTCAGCGCATCGCGCGCTGGCCTCTCTAGCCTCTCCAATGCCATCACCGCCGCAAGGAACCTGCGCGCCGGTCGCGTGAGCCCCTACGGCTCCGGAGTAACCCGCGCTGGCCTACTGGACTCTTTCGAGACCGTAGGCAAGGAGCACGAGCGCAGGCGGAAGGAGGCCGAGCAGGACAGGTCGGAGATCAGAGGCCGCTTCGATGTCCGCCTGAGGGGCAACAAGCTCGGCGTCTCCCTCTCCGCCTACGCAAAGCTGGCGCTCCGGAAGGCCGGCACGCTCAGGGAGATAGAGTTGCTCAACGGCCAGCACGTCTCGTACTTCGGCCAGAACAAACGCGCCTGGCAAGGACTCCTCGATGCGGAGCATGCCGGCCACATCACCATTGACCCCGCGCTGCGCGAGCGGGCCGAGGCGGTGATTGCAGACGCGGAGCGGGCCGCCACGCCATTGTTCCCGTTGCGCCCGCAGATGCGCCTGGGCTGGCTGAGTGACCTCGCGAGGATCCCGTGCAGGAAGGACGACCCCGAGCGCGGCTTCATGGCCGGTGAGGAATACCCTCTCTCCACCGCCTCGAAGGTCGCCACGGAGACCGAGCGGCGGGTGGTCGAGAACCGCCAGGGCGAGCCAGAGCTACGGCGCTTCGAGACCGAGCGCAGGCTGCTGGAGGTGCGCATAGGCGAACACTCTTTTGACGAGGGCGAAGAGAACGTCGCCTACCTCGCCGAGCACTTCGAGTTGCCCGACCCCGGCTGCGTCGCCACCCGTCATCCGGAGCAAGTGCGTTGCAATCGCGGCCTCCTCAAGCAGATCTCGCGCGAAAACGGCTTCGAGTTGAAACTCTTCCAACTCGACCACCTCAGCCGACTCTTGACCAAAGGCCGGGGGATGCTTGCTTTCGAACAGGGTTTGGGCAAGACCGTCTGCCAGTTGACGCTGGCCGAGGCCCAGATAAGGCTGGGCGCCAAACCGCATGCTTTGTTCGTCGTCCCACAGGATTTGCTGGGTCAGTGGTCGAAAGAATCCAAGAAGTTCTTCGGCCGCCGCCTGGAAGTCATATCCAACCCTGCACAGGCGCGCGACGTGGCGAGGCGGGTCGGGGCCGGAGAGCGGGGATGGTGGATCACGTACTTCGAGGCCCTCTCCGTGGTCGGGCGCAAGAAGGAGGTGCTCCCCCACCGCTACCTCGACCATCGCATGGACCTCGCGAGTAGGCTCATCGCATACAAGAAGAGCAAGGGGCTGCCCACGGGCGTCCCCCCGTCTCTCACCGAGGGATCGAGGGCAACGACCGAGGACGCCTGCCCGGAGTGCGGCGCGGATACCTCCTACGGCTGGAACAAGGAGTCCTGCCGGAAGTGCGGCTACGTCCACCGCTCCGTGTACGTGAAGACCGCCGCGTCCCACCTCACCACTGCGTTCAAGCACGGCGTGAAGTGCGTTGACGAGGTGTCGGAGATTAGGGGCGACGACTCGCTCAGGAGCAAATCGATCCGGGGCATGGCCCGCGGCCCGCACAACTACGGGGCCACGGGGACGCCGGTATCCAACTTCGTGAACGACTCCTTCCACGGCCTGATGTTCTGCCTCGGCGCATCCAGCCCGGCGTTTCCGTACTCTCACGGGGGCGGCAAGCAGAAGTTCGAGAATGATTTCTGCGTGATCGAGTACCTCATGGGCAAGGAGAAAGACGGTGAGGGACACCTGAGGAAACGCCGCAAGGTCCTGCCTCGCGTAACCAACGTCTCCCAGTTCTGGCGCCTGACCCAGCCAGGCGTCTCCAGATGCCGCAAGGAACAGACCGGGGAGCCGATAGTCGAGCGGACGTATCACCCTATCCGGGTGCCGATGGGCGCCTCGCAGAAGAGGGCGCACGAGTTCTGGCTCAGTAGCTTCGAGGACTACTTCACCTGGAAGCATCCCGAGCACCATCTCGTCAAGCAGGACCTCGTCGAGAAGTTCGCCGCCGCCCTCGGTCAGCTGTGGCGTCTTGAGACCGCCGCGACGCTCCCGGCCTCGGACGCGCCTTCACGCGAATGGCCCGAGGCGCGAGAGCGGCTGGGCGAACTCTCCA
>JACCSM010000519.1 GCA_013698525.1 Rubrobacteraceae bacterium | reverse complement strand
TGTGGAGTCGGGGAGGGAGCATGATGACCTCAGACGGTTTGCGTTACGACGCTGTGGTGGTCGGCGGGGGGCACAACGGGCTCGTGTGCGCGGCGTACCTCGCGCGCGCCGGCATGAAGACGGTCGTACTGGAGCGGCGCCACCTGCTCGGCGGGGCTGCGGTTACGGAGGAGGTGTGGCCGGGTTTCGGGGTCTCAACCGCCTCCTACGTGGTCAGCCTGCTGTCGGCAAGGGTCGTTCGAGAGCTAGATCTCCCCAGGCACGGCTACCACGTCTACCCGCTCGACCCGGCCTACTTCGCCCCCTTCCCGGACGGCTCTGGCTTCTTGCTCTGGGACGATCCGGCGCGGGCGGCCGAGGAGATCGGGAAGATCAACGCCAGGGATGGCGGAGCTTACCTGGAGTACAACCGCGAGCTTGGCGAGCTCGCCGACCTCGTACGACCGCTTCTTTACCGAAGGCCGCCAGATCCCGGCGTCCGTTCTCTTACCGACATGATCGAGGCGCTCTCGCTCGGGCTCTATGCCTTCGGGAACCGGAGGAGCATCTCGCGGCTCGTTGACCTGATGACGATGAGTTGCGCGGACTTTCTCGACCGGTTCTTCGTGGACGATCGGGTGAAGGGCGCGCTCGCGCCCGGGGGCGTCATCGGCATGTGGGGCGGCCCGATGAGCCCAGGCTCCGCCTACGTGCTCTTGCACCACAGGATGGGTGAGATCGACGGCGTGACCGGCGGCTGGGGCTTCGTGCGCGGCGGGATGGGGGGCGTCGCCGAGGCGATAGCCGCCTCAGCCCGGGCCGCGGGGGCAAAGATCCGCACGAACGCCGAGGTCGCCGCCATAGACGTGACCGGCGGTCGGGCGACCGGTGTCACCCTGATGGACGGTACCCGCATAGAGGCCGGGACGGTCGTCTCGGGTGCCCATCCTCAGACCACGCTTCTCTCGCTTCTCGGCGTGGAGCACCTCTCGGATGAGCTCGCCAGGGAGCTCGAGACCTTCAGGAACCGCAGTCCTTCGGCCAAGGTCAATCTCGCGCTCTCGGAGCTTCCAGACTTCACGGCGATGCCGGGCAAAGAACTCGGACCGCAGCACCCCGAGGTCATGATCAGCCCCACCCTCGAGTACCTGGAGAAGGCGTGGGACGCCGCCAAGTACGGGCGCTTCTCAGAGGAACCGATGATAGACGCGGTGATCCCCACGACCAAGGACCCGACCATAGCCCCTGAAGGCCGTCACATCATGACCTGCTTTGTGCAGTACGCTCCATACGAGCCCAGAGAGGGGAGTTGGGACGGCGGCGCCAGGGAGGCTCTAGGCGACAGGGTCGTGGACACGATCAACGAGTACGCCCCAAACTTCAAGGACTCGGTGATCGAACGCCAGGTCCTTACGCCCTACGACCTCGAGCAGCGCTTCGGCCTTATCGGGGGCAACATCTTCCAGGGGGAGATGTCGCTGGATCAGCTTTTCTCTTTCCGCCCCACCCCGGAGCTCGCGGGATACAAGACGCCCGTGGACGGTCTCTACCTCTGCGGCTCAGGCACCCACCCCGGCGGCGGGGTCATGGGCATCCCTGGCCTCAACGCCTCGAAGGTGGTGATCGGGTACCACAAGGGCGTGGAGCGAAAGCGGCGACTCAAGGAGCGCCTGGTCTCGTATTCGCGCCGCTAAACCGTTATAGTTCACCATTTTGTAGGGCGCTTCGCGAAGCGCCCTACTATTTCCTCTTACCGACCTTCCGTTTCTTTCTGTTTCGTGCCCGGCCGCTCTTCTTCTGGTCTTGGGAACCGCTGGTTTCTCGAACCCCGTGACGGCGGGCAAAGTCCGCTTGCCGCACGCACGGCGAGGCCGATGGCCTCGTAGACCGAGCGCAGTCGGGCGGAGCGCTCGTTCTCGGCGGCGAGGTGTTCCTCCTCGATCTCCTCGCTGGTCTTGCGCCGAACCCTGTCGGGCGTAAGGCGGTAGAGGCCAAGCGGGTAGGGGAGCGCCGTTGCCGGTCGGGCTCAGACACATGCTCTCCATGGACGCCTCGTCCCCGAAGTTCATCCTCGGGTGGCGGGGTGCAGCTGACGTCGCGGAAGGCGTTTCTATCCCCAAGCGTGGGAAACAATCGCACTGAGCAGACCTTGAATACAAGGAGACCTTCCATGGAAGTGGCAGGTGAGAGGACGCATGTCCTTCTCCCGACAACGACCTTATCGGCTACGTGAGGGACCTCCTGATCGACGAGGTCGACTGGAAGGTGCGCTTTCCGCACGTCACGGTCGGTGGGCATCTGGGGATCGGCGATAGGCACTTTCTGATCCCGATAGAGGCCGTCGAGAGGGACAGCGGAGGCTTCGTGACTATCGAGCAAAGTCGAGAGAAGGTGCGGGGTGCGCCGGAACTCGACCCGAACATCATGTTGCAGCCCGACCTGAGGCGCGGGATCTACGAATACTACGGCTACCCGTCTCCTGCGTAAGGCGCTACTCTGTGGACCTCTCTCGTACTTCGCGCCTGTTACCCTCATACTAATAGGGACTAGAGGACAATTTCGAGTGTCGCGGGCTCCTCTCCGCGTGACAGGAGGGTTCGAAACCATACGCTCGGCGTTGTCCCCGCTTGCGTGGGCCCACTCGTAGGCGATGGCGACTCGCCACCACCGCCGGCGCCTCCTCGTACGTAGCCGAAGATATCTGTCGAATCTCCCATGCTCTGGTGCGGTGGCCGAGCGCGAGTTGGGCATCACGTTAGATAAGGCTCAGCAGACCGCGACCTGTCGGGCGAGCTCCTCGAGTCGTTCCTCCCGGCTCTCGCCGCCTTACGCGGCATCGAAGAGACTATCCACAGCGCTACTTTGCGGTTCTCGTAGCCGTGTTGCGTTGTGCTATTCTACTCCCGTCCGCCGGCTCCCGGGCAGCGCGCGAAAAAGGGAGAAGGTACACAGAGTGAACCTCATAGAGTTTCGCGGGGTCAACAAGTTCTTCGGGGATTTCCAGGTCCTCGAGGACATAGATTTCACCGTTGACGAGGGCGAGGTCGTGGTCGTCATCGGGCCCTCTGGGTCGGGGAAGAGCACGCTGCTCAGGTGTATCAACGGCCTCGAGGAGATCACCTCCGGCGAGCTCGTTGTGGACGGCATGCAACTCCACAAGCGAACTACGAGCCTCAACGAGCTGCGCAGCGAGATCGGCATGGTCTTCCAGCAGTTCAACTTGTATCCGCACATGACGGTCGCCGAGAACATCAAGCTCGCCCCAATGAAGGT
>JACCSM010000513.1 GCA_013698525.1 Rubrobacteraceae bacterium | reverse complement strand
GCTGTGCTTGAGTGGGGATCTGGGGCACTACTCTCGCACACCCCTGTCGACGCCTCCTCCGATCTTGCGGCGGCTCACGACGATGGCCGCGACGACGGCAACGAGGAGCAGCACCGAGACGACCTCGAAGAGCAGGGTGAAGATCTCAGCCCCCTGGCTGACGCCGAGCAAGTCTCGCCCGAAAGCGCCGACCTCGCGCGGCCCGTTCCCTGCTTCGGTCCCTCCCCAGTCCTCAGCGGAGAGTACGTAGGCCAGGAAGGCCCCGATGCCTACGGCCACGAGGAGGCCAGCCCAGAACTGGCGATTGATTATGGAGCGGTAGCGCCTTACCTGGGGCTTCTGCGTGAACATGATCCCGAACAGGATCACCACCGTAACAGCCCCGACGTAGATAAGCACCTGGAAGGCGGCGAGCGCAGGGGCGTTGAGCATCACGAAGAACCCGGAGATGCCGAGGAACGACCCAGACATGAAGAGCGCCGAGTGGACGACGCTCCGGCTCAACACGACCCCGAGCGCCGAGACCAGCGTCATCCCGGCCAGGAAGACGAACGCGACCGTCAAGCCGCGTCGTCCTTCTCGGACACTGGTTGCTCTACGGTCCTTGGAGCTTTTTTCCCAGTAGGCTTTTTCTTCTTCTTCACGGTGGGCTTGGGGTCTACTGTAGGGTCGACGGGAAGCTCACCGAACTGCCTGGCGAGCTCCAGGCGGTCGTAGGCCTGCGCCTCGAACTCTTCCGTGTGGTAGATGCAGTTGACCGGGCAGACCTCGACGCAGAGCGAGCAGTACATGCAACGTGAGTCGTCGATCACGAACCCTACAGCGAAGGGCTTCGGCTTGCCCGAGCCGTCGGCGTCGCGCTTGGTCGATTCGATCGAGATGCAGTGATCGGGGCAGATCCTCATGCACTGCAGGCACGCGATGCAGCGGTCCATGTCGACCGTGAGCATCCCGCGGCTCCGCTCGGGGAGCTCGCGCTTGTATTCGGGGTACTGGCGGGTGATCTTCTGCCCGAAGAGGTGCTGCAGGGTCACCCCCATCCCCTTCAAAATGCCCTGTCCTACCTGCGGCATCGAAACCTCCTAGAAAACTAGCATAGCTCCGGCCGTGACGAACAGCCAGATCAGGGTGACCGGGACCAGAACCTTCCATCCGAGGTCCATGAGCTGGTCCATCCTGAGGCGGGGGACGCTCCAACGGATCCACTGGAAAGTAAACATGATGAGCGCCGTCTTTATCCCGAACCAGACCCAGTTGAAAGGTCCGAGGTCGAGGAAAGGCAGCGGCGGCTGCCAGCCGCCCACGAACAACGTCACGGTGACGGCCGAGATAACCGCCATCGAGGCGAACTCAGCGGCCTGTATAAGGGCCCAGGTCATCCCCGAGTACTCGACCATGAAGCCGCCGACGATCTCGCTTTCCCCCTCGGGCAGGTCGAAAGGCACCCGCTTTACCTCGGCGAGCCCAGCGATGTAGAAGGTGATGAACATAGGGAGCTGCGGCAGGAAGTACCAGGTCCAGATCGTATCCCCCTGCGCCTGGACCACATCCACGAGCGAGAGGCTCCCCGTGAGCATCACGACACCCAGAAGGCTCAGTATGAGCGGCACCTCGTAGGAGATCATCTGCGCTGCCCCGCGCAGGGCGCCGAGCAGCGAGAACGCCGAGCGGCTCCCGTAGCCGGCCATTACGACGCCGAGTGCTCCGATAGAAGTGATCGCGACGAAGAACAGTATCGCGACGTTGAGGTCGGCGACGACCGCGTCGGGGGCGAAAGGGACGACGAGCCAGACGAGCGCGGCCGGTATGAACATAGCGATAGGAGCCCCGAGGAAGACCCACAGGTCCGACCTGCCGGGCGAGACGTTCTCTTTGGTAAACAGCTTGAAGACGTCCGCTGCCGGCTGCAACAGCCCGCGCGGGCCGACCCTGTTGGGCCCGTAACGGAGGTGGATGTATCCCGATACCTTCCTCTCTGCCATCGTAAGGACGGCAGCGAGGTTGAGCACGAGGAACAGGACTGCCCCAAAGGAGATGAGCAGCCGGATCGGCTCTACCTCGAGCAGGTTCAGAAACGTCTGCATCTACTTGTCCCACCCACCGGATACGGGATCCACGAGGCCCATGATCGGCATGATATCTGGCAGGTAATGACCGGGGACGATCTCCTGCAACAACTGCATGTTGCAGAAACTCGGGTCGCGGTAATGGACCCTGTAGGGGGTGTCCGAGCCGTCAGAGACCACGTGGACGGCATACTCGCCGCGCGGGCTCTCGACGCGTCCGAATCCCTCGCCCTCGTCCGGACGAATGCGGCGGCCCGTGTCCCCCATCACTTCGCCCTCGGGCATCTGCTCCAGGCACTGCTTTATGATGCTGATGCTCTGCAGGCACTCTGCGATGCGGACCCTGTAAGAAGCTTCGACGTCGCCTGCTGTATCTGTTATGACCTCGAACTGCAGCTCGGGGTAGACACTGTAAGGGTAGTCGAGCCTGATGTCGAAGTCCACGCCCGTACAGCGTAGCGCAGGGCCGGTGACACCCATCTCGACCGCCTGCTCCTGCGTCATCTTCCCGACGTTGCGCGTGCGGGAGATGAAAATTTCGTTGCCTTGGATCAGGTCGACGAAATCCCTCTGGAAGTGGGCCTCCAGGCTCTCGATGTAATCCCAGATCTTCTGCGGTATATCGGGCGGGAGGTCGGCCTTGACGCCGCCGATCCTGATGTAGTGGAACATCATCCGCGCGCCCGTAACGGCCTCGAAGATGCTCTGTATACGCTCTCTTTCCCTGAAGGCGTAGAGGATCGGGGTGAATGCCCCAAGCTCGAGCATCAGGAAACCTATGGAAGGAATGTGGCTCGCTAGCCGCATGAGCTCGCACATGAGGACGCGGATGTACTCTGCCCTCGGTGGTATCTCCACGTCGAGCAGGTCCTCGACTGCGAGGCAGTAGCCATGCTCGTTGTGCATGTTTGCGAAGTAGTCGAGCCTGTCTGTCAGCGGGATGACCGCAGGATACATGCGGTTCTCGGCGATCTTCTCCTGGCAACGGTGCAAATATCCCATCACGGGATCGCACCTGACCACGGTCTCCCCGTCGAGCTCGAGTATGAGCCGCAGAAGTCCGTGCATCGCAGGGTGCTGCGGTCCCATGCTCATGTCTATGGTCTCGAGCCCGAACTCGTCCCTGATATCAGGGCTTACGAGACGGCTGCTCGGCGGCTCGGTGAGCGCACCCTCATGTTCTGCGCGGCGTTCCTCTCCAAGCATACCTTTACCTCAGTCCCTCGAAGGTGCGCTTAGTGCTGATCTCGAAACTCTTGAGCAGCGGGTGGTGGTCGAAGTGGTCCTGCCACATGTACGTCCTCCTCAGGTCGGGATGACCCGCGAAAGCGACACCGAACATGTCGTAGGCCTCCCGCTCGTGCCAGTTGGCCGTCGGAT
>JACCSM010000214.1 GCA_013698525.1 Rubrobacteraceae bacterium | reverse complement strand
GGACGGGCGCGAACACGGGACCTGGTACCCACAAAAAGTGCGCCTCCCTGGGGTTGTAGATGCTCGTGCCCGTTATGTCCGAGGGCAGCAGGTCAGGGGTGAACTGGATGCGCGAGAAGTCGGCCGCTAGCGAGGATGAGATGGCCCTCGCGAGCGTCGTCTTGCCGACCCCTGGTATGTCCGTAAGGAGGACGTGGCCTCCCGCAAGGAGGGAGATCAGGCACAAGTCGACGACCCTGTCCTTGCCTACGACCACCCTTCGGACGGAGCCGAGCAGCCGCTCGTAGACCTCCCTGACCTCTACAGGACTCTCGACTCGACTACCGCGTATGGCTACCCCTCCAGTATCGAACGCCGCCGCACCCTCTTATATACGCCTCATCGACGCCGCTGGCTCACAACGACACTAATTATGCACCACATCCCCACACCGTGAATAGCACTTCAGCACTTCAGCACTTCAGCTTGTTTTGCCTGAAACCTGATGCCCGAAGCCTGTAGCCGCAGTTTGTAGGAGGCGCAGCCGCATGCCAACCGCTTTATGGCAACCTCGGTACCATGTCAGGGTACCGGGTCTAATCCGGAAGGGCACAAGACCCAGGAGGAAAGACCTGATTGACCCGGGATGCGGCCCCGGCACACTACGCCTCCTCTACCGTAACCTCACCGCCGGGCGACACCGCCACGGTGAGTACGCTTCCGCGCAGGAGCGTCATGCCAACTAGCGGTCCGCCCTCCGTGACGAGCACCTGAACCGCGATCTCGCGCCCGTGCCAGAGGACGCGCGCCCGGTGGTAGCTGGTCTCTACGGTACTCCCGTCGGCGAGCACGGCCACGCCCTGTCCGACGAAGGGCACCGATAGGGACTGCACGACGTCCAGCGGCAGGCACATGGAGCCGGTAAAGCCGGTGTCCACGGTGGCCTCGACTTCGGCCCGCACCCCGGAGCGGCCGATCACCGTCAGGGGGAGGGTCGCCTCGCGCCCACCGCCATCCACCCGCCCGCGCATCACCACGGCGACGCCAGCACTACGACGCTAGCGCTGGGCACCGGCGCCAATGCGGTGGGCAGGCACTGCTTCGCCCCCAGGCCCGACGCGGGAGAAGAAGAACACAGCGCCCTGGCGCCTCGCCTCCACGCGCGCGAACGCCTCCTCTTCATCCGCGGCAACCTCGTAGTCGCCGCTCTCGACGTCGATAACCACGAAGGCGCCCTCGTCCTCCTGCCCCAACCCCGGGCGGACGCGGCGCTCGTAGATCTCTCGGCCGCGGGGCACGATCCGCTCTTCTGATCTTCGGATGTCGTCCATGAACCCTATTCTACGCCCACAGCGGCCGCCCGGCAGGGACGGACGCCCGTCTCCGCTCTGGCCAACAAGCTGAAGTGCTGAAGTGCTGAAGTGCTGAAATGCTATCTCAAAATGCCCCCCAGTCTTGCTCACCGGGAATATAGTAACTCGGGCAGATGAAGCGAAAGGCGTAGGCGACCCTTCGTGCCTTCCTCAGGTCTTCCATCGTCTTTGCCCTCTCCACGGCCAGGTCGGGGTCGAACAGTTCGGAGAAGTACTCTTGAGCGGCCTGCTTGCGCTCCTCCTGCGTGGCGAACTCGTTCCTTATTCCGGCCAGTTCGCCGGCATCCAGCCAGAAGCCGGCGCACCTAGGGCACTCGTCCACCAGAACCCCGCGTTTGACGCTGTGAAAGTGGCGCATCATGATCTCACCGTCCCTGGGACAGCGGATGCGCTTGCCCATGTCAGGCCTGAGCGTGGGATCCCGCGCCACCTCGAGGAACTTCTCGCCCGCCGATTCGTGTACTTCGTCCACGCGGGCGAGCTCGAACCAGTCGAACCAGATCCCACCGCAGCCCCCAGCGCACACGTCCACCGTAACGCCCTCGGCCTCCATGGTAGTCATGACATTGGAGCACACCGGGCACTCGATGACGCGCTCCTCTGCGGCATCCGGTAGTCGGGTGGTGTTTGTCATCCCCATCCTTTCCACGTCTGACCCTTTTCCACGATCGCTACTCCCCACGAACTAGCCCAAGGCGGCGAGGTCGAATGCGGGGTCCAGCGGGTTGGTGAACGACACCCCGTCGAGTACCGCCCCAGGGTTGAAATCCTCGCTCAGGACCACGGCCACCTGCCCGAGGCGGGCGACCGCCCAGATCTGGGCGTCGTAGTAGGAGAGCAGGTGCTCCTCGACGCCCCGCAGGGCCTCGAGCACCACGGGGCCGGTGAGCGGCAAGACCGGGAAGGCGAGCATGAGACGCTCGACCTCCCGCCGTACCGCCTGCAGCTCCGGCCTGGGCTCGAGCTTTCTCGAGCACGCGTTGGCGAATTCGGAGAGAACCTGCGCCGGGAGCGCCGCGGTTCCGGCGCCGCCGACGCGCCGGAGCACCTCCCTGGCACGCTCACGCTTCTCCGGCTCCCTCCGGTCAAGGGCGTAGACGAGCATATCGGTGTCAACCACATAACGGGCGGCCATTCCCTAAAGGGCCCTCACACGCGGTCCTCGTAGAGCTCGTCCCGGTAGAACTTATACTCCTCGGGGAAGCGGTGGGACTCCGCCAGCCGGTCGGCCTCCGCAAGGAAACTCTCCAGGGCCTCCACAGCGCCAGCCCCGGCAAGCCCTCTTTCCCCCTCCACCTCAAGCAGCAAACCGTCCAGCATCCGTCGAACCAACTCGGCCTCGGAGACCCCGAACTCCCTCGCCCTCGCCTTCAGCGCCCGCTCGTGCTCCTCGCTTATGTACAATTGCTTCCTGACCACATATACATCATATACATCACAAGATGCTGTCGCAACCTCGCGTAGCTGTACCATTCCGGGAATCTTGTACGATAAGAAAAGTAGCGACCGGTAACAAGATGTGGCGAGTTCTATACCCTGGAATACGAGCGGGCGTTTGGGTTGTGCGACAATAGGCTGGAGGCGCAATCCGAGAAGGTAGGTGAGGTGCGACGATGAAGATG
The DNA here is from genome assembly GCA_013698525.1 of Rubrobacteraceae bacterium. Lineage (GTDB taxonomy): Bacteria > Actinomycetota > Rubrobacteria > Rubrobacterales > Rubrobacteraceae > Rubrobacter_D. The sequence continues at coordinate 685 of JACCSM010000214.1, read as the reverse complement.
AAGGTGACGAAGGAGGGGTTGCTGATACCCAAAGAGGTGACCGAGCGTCTTGGTTCGGAGGAGGTCGAGGTCTTCGAGGAGCCCGGGCGGTTGTTGATCGTCGCGGAGACGGCTTCGCCCGGGGATACCGAGATCCATCCGGGACCGGTAGCGGAGACGGACGAGGACCCGATACTCAGGCTCGGTAGGAAGCCGGTGCGTACTGGCGTACGGGACGGTTCGACGGACCACGACCGTTACCTCTACGACGCGGGTGAGTGATCCGGCCTCGCTGGAGGCCGGGGTCTTCGTCGACACCGGCTACCTGATCGCCCTGGAGGACGCAGACGACGGCAACCACTCGTGCGCCCGCAAGCATCGGGAGGGGCTATGAGAGATGCCGTCTCTGACGACCACCTCCTACATCGTGGACGAGGTGCGTGGACGAGGTGGTGACCTTCTTCAACGTCCGCGGTCAACACGGCAAGGCCGTTGAGCTGGGAGAGGCGCTGCTCTCCAGCCCCTCCGTGAGGATGGTCCACGTCGGGGAGGACCTGCTCGGACGCGCTCTCGACCTCCTGCGGGGGAGGCCGGACAAGCGCTACTCCCTGACCGACTGCGTCTCCTTCGTCGTGATGCGCGAGCGCGGGATCGCAACAGCATTCGCTTTCGACCGGCACTTCGAGCAGGAAGGTTTCGTCAGGGA
>JACCSM010000494.1 GCA_013698525.1 Rubrobacteraceae bacterium | reverse complement strand
CCCTGAGCGGGGCCTTGCGCAGCAGGAACCCGAGGAAGACTATGCCCGAGAGGATGGCGAAGATGGCCGCTACGGCGGTAATGAAGTCGAGTCGCCACGGCGTAAAGAGCACCCCGACCGAGACAGGGATGGTGCTCTGGAAGACCATCGCCCCTGTGATATTGCCGATGGCCAGGGTGTCTTTGTTATCCCTGAGCCAGAGAACAGAGTTGAACTTCTCCGGCAGCTCCGTCGCCAGAGGCGCGAGGACCAGTGCGATCAGGCCTGCTGGGATCCCTACGGACGTACTGAGATGCTCGACGGCGCCGACGAAGAGGTGGGCTCCGAAGGCCATCACGGCGATCGTCCCGATCAGCTGCGCGGCTACGGCCCAGGTCGGCCCCTGAGAGCTAAAGGGCCAGAGCGTGAGCCTGGCGGGGACATCATCTTCGGCCTCTCCACCCTTCTTTATCGTACGCACCACGTAGAGAACGTAAGCGACCAGCAGCGCCACAGCGAGGACGATCTTCAGCGGCAGAGGCACGGGCAGGAAGCCCGCCGCAGCGGCCGGGATAAAGCAGGCCAGGAAGAACACGAGGTCGGGGATGGCGGTCTGCCTGTCTGCTGTGATCTCACTCCCCGTCTCCCTTCGGCCCTTATAGCCTATGCCCGCCGCCCCGACGATGAACAGGGCCAGCGTCGCGAGCAGGAAAGGCGCGCCAAGGATCGCGCCGATACCTATCTCGCCTGCGGCGGCGCTGCCCGAGCCAAGGAGTAAGGCACCGATGATCGCGACCAGCGGGATCATGGTCTCAGGCAACGCTGTGCCGACGGCCGCGAGCACGCTCCCCACGGCCCCTGCCCCGAGGTTCAGCCGGTCGCCCATGATCTCTACAGCGTTGGTGAAAAGGATCGCGGCACCGAGTATCACCGCCAGAGACAGGATCAACTCGATTATCGTCACGGGCTCTCCTTAGGACCATCATCGGCAGGAACGTGCTAGATTCTTACCCGCTGGCAACCTTACTATACCTGGAAGAGGAGGACATGGACGAACTCGAGAAGACCCTGGTGGCGGTCGCGAGCGGTGAACTCTCTCCGGAGTCGGCCGCCGGACGCCTGAAGAGGGGGGAGGTCCGCTACCTCGACGAGTTCGCTGCCCTCGATCTCGGCCGCTCCGTCAGGAAGGGCGTCCCCGAGGTCGTCTACGCCAGCGGCAAGAGCCCCGCCCAGGTGGCAAGTATCTGCGCGACCCTGCTGGAGTCGTGCGAGCGCGTGATCGTAAGCACCCCCACCCCCGAGCATGAGGCCAGGATCCGCGCGACGCTCCCTGAGACCCCGCTCCGGTGGGCCGGACGCTCCGTAGTGATCGGTGGCGGAGAGCAGGCACCTAGCGGGGGCCGCGTCGGCGCCCTGAGCGCGGGCACCTCAGACCTGCCCGTCCTCGAGGAGGCGCTCGCCGTGGCCGGCGAGATGGGCGCATCTGTGATGGGCTTCCACGACGTCGGGGTAGCCGGCGTCCACCGCCTCGCCGCCCCGTTGGAGGAGCTGAGAAGGTTCGACCCCGACTGCCTGGTGGTCGCCGCCGGGATGGAAGGAGCGCTGCCGAGCGTGGTCTCCGGCCTCGTCGCCGTGCCTGTGATAGGGCTTCCGACTTCCACAGGTTACGGTCTCGGCGGCGATGGTACCGCCGCCATACTCGGCATGCTCCAGACCTGCTCCCCCGGTCTCTCCGTCGTCAACGTGGATAACGGTGTCGGCGCAGGGGCCACCGCAGCCTTGATCGCTAACCGCGCCGCCATCGGCCGAACGGCCAACGAGAACGGCCGAACGTCAAGCCCCGTCTAGGACCGCGGTGCGAATCTTCGTCGCCGTCTTCCCGCCCTCCGATGTCAGGCAGGCGCTGTTTCACGCGGCGCGCGACCTGCCGGCGAGCAAAGATTTCCGTCTCATCGGCCCTGAGAAGCTCCACCTGACCTTGAAATTCCTTGACAACGTGGCCGAGGACGACCTGCGCCGGGTGACGCGAGCACTCGGGCCGCTACGCGAGAGGCACGAACCGTTCGAGGTCTCGACCTCGCACTTCGGGGCCTTCCCTTCCGAGAGGAGGGCCCGCATCCTCTGGGCCGGTGTCGAAGAAGGGTCAGAGTCGCTGGGCGCAGTGGCCCAGACCGTAGAGGATCTCCTCGAGCCGGCCGGTTTCGGTAGAGAGGAACGCCCCTACGTACCACACCTGACCCTCGGCCGGACGCGGGGCCGCCAGGCGAAGCTCGAAGACGCGAACGTATCCCCGCCCGCGCTTCGTTTTACGGTATCCGGTGTAGAGCTTGTGGAGAGCGCGCCAGGGGCGGGCGGGGTCACCTACTCAGTCCTCGAAACGTTCTCGTTCTAGAAAGCGGTGACCAGAGGCCCGATGGACATGATGATGAAGAGCAGGATAAGGATCATGACGACCAAGGCTATGAAGGTACTCCCGCTCATGCGACCGCGCCTCTAAGGTAAGTATCCATCCGTCGACCAATTCTAGCCGTTGCTGGACGCGTCCGCCAGCACCTCAGAGCTTTCAGAACTCGTTTGCGTAGAACACCCTGCGCTCCGGCGCGGGCTCCCCGTCTTCAGAGAGCTTCGAGCGGAAGACGTGAAACTCCTCGATCTTCTCGGAGATGAGCCTTACGACAGGGTCGGGGTCGGAGCGAAGCTCCAGGATTCTGTCGAGTACGGCCCCAACGCTTACCTGCTCCACAACTCCCGCCGGTCTTGGCTCCTTGTAGAAGATTCGGCACCCGTAAGAAGCCTCCACAGCATCGTGAATTACAAGGATCATCTCCGGCCTCGCCGTCACAACCCGGGGCACGTTCTCTAACTCATACATTACCCTCCGTCGCCGGTAGACTTCCCGCTGTAACTCTTCACGCACTATCTCTCCGAACCCGTCACCTTCGACCATAGAGTAAGCCTCATCGCGGCTCCTCTCGGCATCCTGGACCCACCGACCAACGCCGTCGAGATCCATGCTCTCCTCACACACCGGACAGCGGTATTCGGATCCGGCAGAGATCATCAAGCCTTCCGAGTGCAGGCAGTTTTCGATCAGGTCAGCCATGTGGACCAGTATTGTACTCCTTTCCCACCCCTGCGCGACTCTCACAAAGAGAGTGACGATTCTCTATACCTCTACTCTAACTCCATATCAAACGGAAATCCATAGTGGCAGGGGAACTTCGGATGTCCATCGGTAGTTCTTCGGGAGAAGCTCGAACCGTATTTTACCCGCGAAAGAGTCTCTATCCGATTGTTCAGTGTCCGCAGGCTCCGTCCTGGGGCGACTTCTTCGGCCTGGCTGGTAATGCGCTGGTTTTCGTCGCAGTCTACACCTCGAGTAGAGCCTGAATGACCCCACTGCCGGGTCGCTGGACTACGGTTCTGGTATTTTCCCGCTGTGGTCTTTCGTGGAAGAGATGTACATCTGGTCCTCAACCCGTCGGCCGGCAAGGGGCGGGCGGGTGGATTGCGGGCGTTCGTCTCGCGGTCTCTCGAGGGGCGAGGGTTGCGGCCGGTCTGGCACGTTACGGAGGGGCCTGGTCACGCGCGCAGCATCGTGCGCAGTTTGCCCGGGGAGGCGTCTGCGGTGGCGGTCGGTGGAGACGGGACCGTGCACGAGGTGGCGGCGGCGTGCGCAGGAACGGGCCGGATCATGGGAGTGTTGCCCGCAGGTAGCGGCAACGACTACGTCAAGGCTCTCGGCGTGGGCACGGATCTCCGGAGGGCGCTGGAAGTGCTCATCGGGGGGAAAGTCCGTGTCGTGGATACAGCAGAGGTCAATGGAGTCCCATTCAACAACGGTCTCGGTATCGGCTTCGACGCCGAGGTCGCTGCTGGCGTCGCTGAGGCGCCTGCGTATCTCGGGGGGACAGGACGGTACCTGTGGTCTGTCGGGCGGTTGCTCAGGGACTTCCGGTGCCACGAGGCCAGGCTCGTCATCGGCGGCGAAGTCATCGAGACCAGAACCATACTCGTCGCGGTGGCTATCGGCACTACGTACGGCTCGATGTTCCGGCTCGCGCCGGAGGCGGTACTGGACGACGGTCTCTTCGATGTGATCTGGTCCGAGGAAGTGAACCGGGCCGAGGTTCTGCGGCTCATACCAGCGGCCTTACGTGGCACGCTCGCCGAGCGTAGGAAGGTGCATACGGCCCGCGCGCGGGAGGTCGAGGTAGAACTCTCCGAAGAAGTGCCGGCGCACGTCGACGGTGAGATGCTTGTGGGCACCCAACACTTCAGGGCGCGGGTGCTGCCAGGAGCACTACGTATCGTGGCGCCGCCATAGCATTTCAGCTTGTCAGCACGTCAGCATTTCAGCTTTCGTGTGGGCGCTCTGGCTGACATTCTGACAAGCGGAGGCCGGAGCGTGCTGACTGGCTGACAAGCCGCCGCAGGCGGCTTGCTGAATTGCTCACATGCGCAGGTTTTGGAAGGGTTGCCCTTCCAAAACTCGCTGTCAAATCGTGCATTCTTGTGGTACAAAGTTTTCCTACACCCTCAGGGTAGGGTTGTATCTCCGAGTGATATCGAGGTCCGGGGAGTAAAGATGAGAGCGTTCGTGTTTCCTGGGCAGGGCGGCGGAGTATCCGAGCCCGCGCCCGAGATGGTGCCGGAGATCCAACGCGTCGTCGGGGAGATCATCCCAGATCAGGTCAAGATCTTTGTTCGCGCGGCGCGCGACGCCGACGAGAGCCGGATCATGAAGGTGCGTCCCGACGTGGTGGCCGGGCACTCGCTCGGCGAGTACGGCGCGGCGTACGCGGCTGGTTGCTTCGACTTCGAGACGGGCCTCTGGCTGGTGGCGCAGCGCGACCACTTCCTCGCAGAGGCGGCCAGAGAGTGTCCTGGCGGGATGGTCGCGATTCTAAGGACGGACCCCGCCGAGGTCGAGAAGGCGCTCGGCGGGCCAGGCGGGCCTGTGGTCGCCAACTACAACTCACCGCGCCAGACGGTCGTTTCAGGGCTGCGCGACGCCCTCGAGGACGCCGTCTCGAGGATCAAGGGACGTAAGATCCCGCTGAACGTCTCCTTCGCCGCCCACTCCCCGTACGTGGCGGCGGCCGGTGAGAAGATGAGGGGAGTCCTCGATTCCGTCGATTTCCATGTGCCGCAGGTCCCGATAGTCAGCGCCATGGATGGCGCGGTCCTCACAAGGGCCGAAGCCGTCAAGGAGGCGCTCAAGGAGCAGATGGTCGCCCCAGTGCGCTGGGTCAGGGTCGTCGAGACGCTAGCGAGGATGAGGGTGGAGGAGTGGATCGAGCTCGGCGGCGGTGGCGTCCTGACGCGAATGCTCAAAGACTTCGAGCTCCCCTCCCTTAGCGGCATCACCTTCGAGGATCTGCGCGCCAGCCTCTACGGGCAGGCCCAGAACCTCCTGCCGCGCAAAGAAGGCGAGTAGGTTACCTGGCCGCCTCGGCCTCTGTCTCGGCCTTGGCCGCCTCTTTGGGCACGGCGCCGCCGGAGATCTGGACTATGTCCTCCTCGATGGAGGAGATGGGGCCGTCCATACCGGACCAGACGCCAATGGAGAAGCCCTCGTCGACAGGCTCGCCGATCTTCTGCCCGAAGGAGACCTCGTCCCCCTCGTAGACGAGCGGTGTCGCTGGCTTTAGGAACCGGCCACCGAGCGGGATGCTCACGCCGCTGACCTTGCCAACCAGCGAGGTGACGCCCTCGGGGCGCCTGGTCTTGATGTTCGCGTACTCCTTGGAGGCGATGCCCCTGGGGATGACGAGGAAGCCGTTGGTGGTGCGCCTGACGTAGGCGTCGCTCTCGCCGAGTGACTCTATCCCCATCTCGTTCAGGTATGGCCCCCCGTCGATAACCGAGAGGTTGCCGGCTTCGGCATCGACGTCCACGCCGGCGAGCTCGAGGAGCTCCGTTGCAGAAGACCCTAGCGGCGCCTCGAAGAGCTCGAGCTCGAGGTCGGGACCGAAGACCTGGAGGTACTTGGTCGTCACAGGTTTGCCGAGGAAGAACGCGTTGTAGATGTTCAGGAGCGTCTCGGTGTTGTTGACGATGTGCCCGGCGTCGAGCGGAAGACCGGGGCGCTTGTTGCCGTCGGGCAACTCCACGCGGCGCGGGACCCACTTCCCCTTGTCCTCGTTGAAGATGTTCTTGATGAGCGTCTTCTCCTCGCCCATCGAATACTTGTCGGGCACGTGGACGACCTCGTAGAGACCATCAGCGTTCTCGTCGTAGCGGGAGAACCACTCCTCGTCCTTGAAGTGCACGCCCATGATCACGTTCTCGATCCCGAAGATCGTCTTCATCGCGTCGAAGAGCTCGAGAAACTCGTCGAAGTACTCCCTGTGGAGCACCTTGTCTGCCCAGTAGCCAGGCTCCGACTCGGTGCAGTTTACGATCAGGTTCGGTTGCGGATTCTTCCACTTGAAGTAGGTCGGGAAACCACCGCCGCCAGCCCCGACGATGCCGGCCTGGCGCATGATCTCCACGGCCTCATCCCTGCTGAGGGCCTTTACCTCATCGAGATTGCGCTGCTCTAACTCAGCCAAGATCTTATCCTCCGAACACTTTATACACCAGATATTTACTGTTACAAACTCCGTTCAACTATTACAGTCAGTATAACCTTTGCGCCTTTGTGTTGCTAGTTCGGAGAGGGCGGTTCTGGTACACTCCCGGACGCCCATGAAGCTAAGTAGGCGCACTGCGAACATCTTACTTGCGATAGGCGTCTATATGCTCCTCACCTGGGGTACGAGGGTCTTCACCTTCCTGAATGAGTTCCGTGCGGGGACGCTCGTCGCGCCGGGCATACACTTCTCGCTCGTCGTGATCGGGCTCGCCATCGGCGTCTACCTTGCCTACCTCGGCATCAAGGGCCGCAGGGTGAGTTAGCAATTCAGCTAGTCAGCACACCGCCCTGCAGGCGGCTTATCAGCACTTCAGCATTTCAGCAAGAGTGTGGGGATAGTAACCACCATCCGAAAGAAGTCGCCATCGCCGTAGAGTTTCGCTTCGCGAGCGCAAGCAACGTAGTCTGAGGAGGAGCTGAAGGCTGAAAGCCGTCGAAGACGGCGTGCTGAAACGCTGACTAGCTGAAATGCTGATCGAGCTTGCTCTCCGTGACTTCGGGCATATCTGCGACCGAGTAGTTGGGGACGGCCCGGCGCAAGAATTGGAGGGCCATTCCTCCCTCCTGGCCGCGGGCGTGGAAGACCATGGTATCGATCAGTTCTAAGAGGTTCGAGTCACCTGGCGGGCTCATGTTCTCCGAGGAGAGCCTGAAGACCATCTGATGGGCTGTGGGTTCCCTTACTTCTCCTTCCTCGAAGAGCTCTTCCTTCAGTTTCTCGCCGGGGCGGAGGCCGACGAACTTTATCTTGGCGTTGGGCGCACCCATTATCTCGATCATCTTTTGTGCCAGATCGGTGATGGCGACGGGACGGCCCATCTCGAGGACGTAGGTACCGTAATGCTCGGCCATCGCCCCGGCCTGCAGGATCAGGGAGACCGCCTCGGGGATGGTCATGAAGTACCGGATCATGTCGGGGTGCGTCACCGTTACAGGGCCGCCGGCCTCTATCTGTTGGCGGAAGGTCGGAACGACGGAGCCGCGGCTGCCTAGCACGTTCCCGAAGCGGACAGAAGCGTAGACGGTCTCCGGGTACTCTACCGAGAGGTTCTTGACGACCATCTCGGCCAGGCGTTTGGTCGCGCCCATCACGTTGACGGGGTTTACGGCCTTGTCGGTCGAGACGTTGATGAACTTGCTCGTCCGGTAGGCCCCGGCCGCGCGGGCGACGTTGAGGGTGCCGAGGACGTTGTTGACGACGGCCTCGGTTGCCTGCAACTCCATCATGGGGACATGTTTGTAGGCGGCCGCGTGGAAGACGAGTTGCGGCCTGAAGGTCTCGAAGGCGAAGCTGACGCGCTCTGATTGCGTGACGTCGCCGACGAAGACCTCCGTATCGTAGAAGTCCTCGCGCCTGAGCTCCGTGTTCAGGTAGTACAGGCCGCTCTCGTCACGGTCGAGCAGGATCAGTTTCGCTGGGCCGAGGCGCGAGATCTGGCGTGAGAGTTCCCTGCCGATGGAGCCTCCTGCGCCGGTCACGAGGACCCGCTTGCCGTTGATGTAGTCGGAGAGGGCGTCAAGATCTATGTCCACAGGTTCGCGTCCGAGGAGGTCCTCGATCTGGAGCTCGCGCAGCTTGATGGCGCCCTCGGCCAGAAACTCCCCGAGGTCGGGCATTACCTTCACCTCGGCCGAAGCGCGGATCGAGGTTCGCCAGATCCAAT
>JACCSM010000493.1 GCA_013698525.1 Rubrobacteraceae bacterium | reverse complement strand
GGCGCAGGACGCTGCCTTCGGGGATGTTGACCTTGATGATGTCAGCGTACCCGTCGTTGAACAGGATCGTCGGGTCTACAGCGGAGATCAGGAAGACCCCGGCGAACATCTGGAACATCTCTTTGTTAAGGAGGAAGTTGACCGGGCCTGGAACCTGGGCGTCCGTTCCTGTCCAATCCAGGTGCAATGAGTCGCCCTCGCGCCACATCGCGAGCTTGAGCTTTATCGGGCCGTTGCCAAGCCCGTCGTCGTCGGTGTAGTCCTCGAACTCGAAACGCTCGCCTTCAGGGATGAGCTGGCGGATCAAGCCAATGATGCTAGTGCGCGTCCGCGCGAGGAGCGCATCACAGGCCTCCAGGTAGGTGTCTTTGCCGAAACGGTCGCAGATGTCCTTTACCCGCTGGGAGCCAGCGGCGGTTCCCGCGGCTATCGCCATAACATCGGCGCGGGTCTCTCGCGGGGTGCGGGAGTTGTGGCAGAAAAAGCGCAGGACTTCTTCGTTCAGGGTGCCGCCGTCGTAGAGCTTGACCGGCGGAAGTCTGACGCCCTCCTCGTAGATGGAGCGGGCGTCGATAGGGATGGAACCTGCGGTCGAGCCGCCGACGTCCATGAGGTTTCCCCACTGCAGGGCGTACCCGATGCGCTCATCCTCGTAGAAGATCGGACGCACAAGCAGGATGTCTGGCAGGTGAGAGGTGCTCCCCTCCATCATGTATGGGTCGTTGAGGGCTATGACGTCGCCGTCTTCGAGGTCCTCGACGGTGTAGGGGGAGTTCTCCAGCACGGTATCCACGGGACTCCCGAACTGGCCTACGACCATGCGGCCCTTGCGGTCCGCTATGAGGGGGAACTCGTCGGCCTGCTCGCGGATAACGGGGCTTACGGCGGTCGTGACGAGCACCCTATCCATCTCGTGGCGGATGTTCTTTAGGGCGTTCTCGATTATGTCGAGGGTAACGTGGTCTATATCGTGTTCCCGGACGAAGTCCGGCTGGTCCTGCTCGTGCAACACCATCTCTCTTAAGCCTCCTCGATCAGGATGTTCCCGAAGCGGTCGACGGCGCCCGCGTAGCCGGACTCTATGACCGTTGTGGTGTCGTCCTGTACGACGACAGCGGGACCTGCAACAGCGTTTCCGGGCCTCAGCTTTCTACGCTCGTAGATCAGGGTCTCGACCCACCCGCCGTCGAAGTACACCTGTTCGGTGCGCGTGACCGCACCCGAGGCATCCTCCCCGGCCCCATCCTCGCTCTCGAGTAGGCTGACGCCCTTTATGGTACCTCGCCCGACGACGCGGACGGTGGCGATCTCCAGCGGAGAGTCGGGCAGGTCGAAGTTGTAACGCTGGCGATGGGCCTCCTCGAACCGCCCGCGCAAAAAGTCGCTACTCTGCTCCTCGAGTTCCTCGAGCTCGAAGCGGCACGGGATCTGGATGTTCTGCAGGTAGTAGCGGCAGTCCGCATAAAGGTCGAAGCGCTTGTCATCCTCCGAGACCCCCTCGCCTTCGAGCCACTCGTCGGCCTGCGCGATGAGCCCCTCGATCGTCGCTCTTAGCTCCTGTATTTGGGTCTCTTCCGCGACGCGGAGGTAAGTTTCGGGGAACTCGTTCTGGATGTCTGATGAGAGGAAGCCGAAGGCGCTCATCACGCCTGGCGTCGGGGGAACTATCACGGAGCGGGAGTGGATCAGGCGCCCGAGCGCGTTCGCGTGCATCGGCCCTGCCCCGCCGAACGCGACGAGCCCGAAGTTCCTCGGGTCGTGACCGCGCTCGACGCTGACGACGCGGAGGGCGGCGTGCATGTTCTCGTTGACTATCTCGATGATCGCCTCGGCCGCCTCCTCGACGCCCATCCCGAGCTGCTCGGTGATGGTCCCTACAGCCCCTCTAGCCGCCTCCTCGTCCATCTCCAGCGTGCCGCCGAGGGCGACGCCGGGCGGTATGCGGTGCAACACCACGTTCGCGTCGGTCACGGTCGGGGCCTCGCCGCCGCGCCCGTAGGCCGCCGGCCCCGGGTCAGCGCCGGCGCTCGCCGGACCGACCTGCAGGGCGCCGCTCGCAGAGACGAACGCGATGGAGCCCCCACCAGCCCCGACGCTGTGGACGTCCACGGCAGGAGACTTGAACTGAAAGTACCCGAGCTGGATGTCGCGCCGCACGGGCGTCTCTCCGTCCAGGCACAGCGAGACGTCGGTCGAGGTGCCGCCCATATCGAACGTCAGGATGTCGGGGACCCCGATCTCACGCGCCAGGTACGCGGAGCCAGTAACGCCGCCCGAGGGTCCTGACAAGGCTATCTGGATCGGACGCTCCGCCACGGCCTCGGTGCTCATTGCCCCACCGTCAGAGCGAACGATGGAGAGAGCGCCCCCAAAGCGCTTCTCGCCGATGGATTTCTCGAAGTTCCTCATGTACAGCATGGTGCGCGGCTGCACGGCGGTGTTGACGACCGTGGTTAGCGTTCGCTCATACTCGCCGTACTCCTGGCCAATGTCCGCGGAGATGGAGACGGAGAGTTCGGGGTACGCCTCACGCACGATGTCCCGCGCGCGCCGCTCGTGCGCAGGGTTCACGTACGAGTTCAGGAACCCGATGGCGAGTGACTCGACGCCCCTGTCAACCAGCCGCTTTATCGCCTCCCTTACTTCGCTCTCGTCCAGTTCCGCGAGGATTTCGCCGCCAGAGCTTATGCGTTCCGAGATGCCGACGGTGTCGGTCGGGTCGGCGGGAGGGTCGGGTTTTTGGAGGGCCATCCAGCCGTAGAGCGGTCCCGGGGTCCAGGCGCGGGCGAGATGCAAGATCTGCTCGTGCCCTCTTGTCGTCAGGAGACCGACCCGCGAGCCCGTGTTGGTCAGTATCATGTTCGTCACAACGGTCGTCCCGTGGAAGAACAGGTGGAGGTCGGGAAAGGAGATCCCAACCTTCTCGCAGACCGCCTCTATCCCCTCGACCACCCCCTTGGAAGGATCCTCCGGCGTCGAGAGCACCTTGCCCTCGGTCAGCCCGCCGGTCTCCTCGTCGAAGATGAGCACGTCCGTGAACGTGCCACCGACGTCTACCGCAACGTTGTACAAGGTCGCCCCTTTCGGTCGTTTTAGCATTTCAGCTTGTCAGCACGCGCCCTATCGGGCGCTTGTCAGCATGTCAGCTTGGTGCATGCGGGGCCTTGTTGACAAGCGGAGCCGAAGCGTGCTGACAAGGCGGCTATGCCGCCGTGCTGAAGTGCT
>JACCSM010000210.1 GCA_013698525.1 Rubrobacteraceae bacterium | reverse complement strand
CTGCGCATCTCTCCGCGATAGAGGAAGAGCCGGGCTGCCCTGTCCTTCTCGACGAAGGAAGGGCCGAAGACCTCGGAGAGCAGCCCAAGGCCCCTCCGCCTCCACAGGTCTATCTGCCACAGGCGGTCGCGGGCGGCGTTGAAGCCCTGGGCGAAGAAGGCGTCATAGAGTGAGGACGCATAGACGTGGGGCACTCCCCAGCGGTCGATGAGGATCTCGACCGGTGCCAGCGGGCCGCTCACGGCGTAAGAGCCGCTATCGGGAGCCACTACAGTAGCCTCCGCGGCAAGGTCCGTCGAGTTCTACCGGCCCCCAGCATCATGGCGCGATCGGCGGGCGGTGCTTCCCGAAACCCGTGGCCAGCTCGATGGCGTGGGCGAGTTGGAGTACGCCCAGATCTTCCCGGTATCGGCCCACGATCTGGACTCCTACGGGCAATCCCTCCGGCGTGAAACCGCAGGGCACCGAGATAGCGGGTAGCCCCGTCACCGTCACGTAGTAACAGCTCTTCATCCAGTCGATGTACGTCTCCGTCTCCACACCGTTTATCTCCGTTACGTAGCGCTGCTTCACGTCGAAGGGCAGTACCTGGCTCACGGGCGCCACGAGGAACTCGTGATCCTCCATGAACGTCCGCACGCGGTGGTAGAGTTTGGTCCGACCGCGCTCGGCGCGTCCCATCTCTGGTCCGCTAAGGCGCGCTCCCTGCTCGATGTTCCAAACCACGGTTTCCTTCATGCGGCTGCTATGCTCCTCGAGCAGCTCCCCGTAGCTGAGCTCGAAATTCCAGGCACGCAGCGTTTTGAAGACCTCGTCGGCACCAGTGAAGTCAGGCTCGTCGTCTTCCACCAGACAACCGAGATCCTCGAAAGCGTGACGCTGCCCGTCCAGGACCGCCGTTACCCTCGGGTCGACCGGCAACCCGCCGAGGTCGCGGCTCCAGGCCACTCGCACACCCGAGAAGTCTCGCTCTAGAGATCGTAGAAAGTCCTCCCCCGCCTCAGGGATTGCGAGGGGCGAGCGGGGGTCAGGGCCGGAGATCGCACCGAGCATCAGGGCGGCGTCCCGCACCGTGCGCGCCATCGGCCCCTCCGTGGAGAGCTGGGACCAGGCCGCCTGGGAGGGCCAGGAGGGCACCCTGCCGAGGGACGGCCTGAAGCCCACGACGTTGCAGAAGGATGCGGGGTTGCGCAGGGAGCCGCCCATGTCGCTCCCGTCCGCGATGGGCACCATCCCGCAGGCGAGGGCCGCCGCCGCGCCACCGCTGGAGCCGCCGCAGGTCTTGGTGGTGTCATACGGGTTGAGGGTCTCTCCGAACACCTCGTTGTAGGTCTGCGAACCCGCGCCGAACTCCGGGGTGTTGGCCTTACCTACCGTTATAGCCCCGGCGCGTCGCAGACGTTCGACGACGAGAGAATCTTCGTCGGGGACGAAGCCTTCGTAGACGAGGGAGCCGAACGTCGTGCGGATTCCCCGGGTCGGTGCCAGGTCCTTGTGGGCCACCGGCAGGCCGTGGAGCGGGCCGACATCCTCCCCATGCGCGAGCGCCTCCGCGAGTCGCTCGTCGGCGGCGCTCGCGTCTCGCATGGCCCGTTCCGGGACGAGCGTGACGATGGCGTTTACGCGCGGGTTTGTCCGCTCGGTCTGCTCCAGGCACGCCGCCGTCACCTCTTCGGCCGACACCTCCCGCGCGCGGATGAGGCGGGCCAACTCCGCCGCCTCCAGAAAGCAGATCCCGGCTTCTCGCACTTACCCTCCCCTGTCTCCGGTTTCCGGACGTTGGCGGGACGTGTCCCGCCGTGGGTTATCGGGCCCTTTAGATGGCGAGCATCGCCCCAACGGTCGCGGCGCCGAGGCCGGGGCATCCGCCTGTAATCATCAGCGCCCGCCCGATTGGCTGCATACCTCTCCTCTCATGAGATCATCAAATGTAATCCGGTAGATTGCTTGAGGTTGGATGTGAGCGGAGCCTGTGGCAGTGGATTCCCGCTTTCGCGGGAATGACGGGTCAGGGGCACGAGAATGACGGCTATGCCGGAAGCAATGGGATAGGAGTCGCACTCACCCATGTTCTAGACCGCGGAACTGATTATGGGATTCCGCATCAGTCCAGGCGTTCTATGATCGTGGCGTTGGCCTGTCCCCCGCCCTCGCACATCGTCTGTAGACCGTAGCGCCCACCGGTGCGCTCCAACTCATTCAAGAGGACGGTCATCAGGCGGGCCCCGGTGGAGCCGACGGGGTGGCCGATGGCCACGGAACCGCCGTTTACGTTGGTCTTTTCCAAGTCTGAACCGGTCTCACGCTGCCACATGAGGGGTATGCACGCGAAGGCCTCGTTGACCTCGAAGAGATCTATGTCGTCTAGGGTCAGCCCGGCGCGTTCCAGGACCTTGTACGTTGCCGGGACAGGCCCGGTCAGCATGTAGATCGGGTCTACCCCGGCGAGGGCAAAGGAGACGATGCGCGCCCGGGGCCTGAGACCCAGGCGCTCGGCGATGCCGCGCTCCATGATCAAGAGCGCGGCGGCGGCGTCGCTGATCTGGGAGGAGTTTCCGGCCGTGATGACGCCCTCAGGGTCGAAGACGGACTCGAGCGAGGCCATCTTCTCGGGGTCGATGTTCTTCCTGATCCCCTCGTCGCGGACCATCTCCACGACCGAGCCATCCTCCGTGCGGATAGGGACCGGCACGATCTGGCCCTCGAACCTGCCCTCCTCCGTCGCCCGGTCGGCCCGCCGATGGCTCTCCACGCTGAACTCGTCCAACTCCTCACGACTCAGCTTCCACTTCTTGGCGATCATCTCCGCCGAG
>JACCSM010000462.1 GCA_013698525.1 Rubrobacteraceae bacterium | reverse complement strand
TTTCAGCCGGTCAGCACGCCGCCTGCGGCGGCTCTCAGCCTCTCAGCACTTCAGCTCGTGCCATGACCAGCGAGGCTCCCACGCGCAGCCGGGCTCCGCGGTAAACGAAGCGGGGCCTTATCCACCGCACGACCGACCAACGCGAGCCGCTCCCCAACAGAGCTGAAATGCTGAAGTGCTGACTGGCTGAAATGCTTGCACACGACGGTGTAGAATCTCCGCAATTGCACGGTCGGAAAGGGCGTACATGAGCAACAAGGGCGGCGGATTGGGTACGACGCTCGTTCTGGCGTTCGTCATCGTCGTCTTGGGCGTTGCGCTCGGCGTCGGGCTCGCGCGCAATGGCTCGTTGCTGCCGATAGTGGGGCCCCTACTCGGAGAGAAGCCGCCGCGCACGAGGACGGGACCAGTGGTGGTGGAAGGGATACAGGAGCTCGACCAGCTTGCCACGGTGCGCTGGACCGAGTCCGTGCCGATCACGAGGGAGACCGGTGGCGACATTGTGGACCGCCTGTTCAACGGAGAGAAGGTCCTTGTGATAGCCACAGGAGAAGTCGAGGCCGGGGTTGACCTCGGCGCGGTCGGCAAGGATGATGTGATCGTGAACGGTGACACCGTCACCATAGATCTACCCGAGCCCGAGATCCTCTCGGCCAGCCTCCACGAGGAGAAGACCCGCGTCTACGACCGCGACTTCAGCCCCCTGAACATCCGCCCTGACGACGACCTCGTCGAAGTAGCCCGCCTGCAGGCTGTGGAGAAGATCAGAGCCGCCGCGCGCGAGAACAAGATTCTAGACACCGCCGAAGACAACTCAGAAGATAGCATACGAGCATTCGTCACTACTCTAGGATTCGAGGAGGTCCGGTTCCGTTAAGACGGTAGAGCAACCGTCTGTATGCCCGAAGATTCGTGGATCGAAGCGCTCCTGGTGTCACCTGCCGCGAGGCGTGCCAACAAGCGTTCTACTCAGCACTGATCCAGGGATAATCCCTTTCCGTATGCCCCGCTAAGGAGGTTGTGTATGACCCAGCAAGACCAGGCTACGCAAAACCGGTTCCGTCCCGAGACCAGCAGAGGCCATTACCTCCTGGAAGTCTTCGGCATTTTGTGTTTCGTGTTGCTTGTATTGTTGATAGGCGTGGATGTCTATCATGGGGCGGTCGAGTTCGGCGACCTGTGGCTTGCGCCGATCCTGGCTGTCCTGGCTTACCTGGCCGCTGACTTCCTCTCCGGGTTAGTACACTTCCTCGCCGACAACTTCGGTTCTTATGACACGCCGATCATCGGGCCCAACTTCATCGAACCCTTCCGCGAGCACCACATCGACCCGAAAGGGATCGTCGGGAACGACTTCGTTGACGCCAACGGCAACAACAGCCTGGCGAGCCTGCCCTTCATGCTCGCCGTGTGGGTTGTAGTGCCCCTCGAGACTACGTACTATGGGTATCTCTTCGGGATCTTCTTTCTCTTCTTGTGCCTCGCTGCCTTCCTTACCAACCAGTTCCACAAGTGGGCGCACATGGACGTCCCGCCGGCCTTTGTGGGCTGGCTGCAGGCGTGGGGTGTGATCCTCTCCAGAGATCACCACGACATCCATCACGAGAGCCCCTACGACACCTACTACTGCATCACCGCGGGGTTCTGGAATCCGCTGCTCGACCGCACCCGCTTCTTCGAGCGGGCGGAGCGTCTGATCCGGCGCTCTGTCCCTGGCACCGACCCCAGGTTCAGGTCCGAGAGGGAAGAAAATCTCTAGCCTGCGGACTTGCTCACGGCCTGCGGCACCTCTGTAGCCCCGTCGCTGTTCTGCCCGGCCTCCGGATCGTAAGCCAGATTCGGCGCGAGCCACTTCTCGGCTTCTTCGAGGGTCCAGCCCTTGCGTTCGGCGTAATCCGTAGCCTGGTCACGTCCGATCTCGGCCACGCCGAAGTAACTGGAATCGGGGTGGGAGAAGTAGTAACCGCTGACCGCCGCGCCTGGTGACATCGCACAGCTCTCGGTGAGCGTGATGCCGACATTGTACTCTACGTCGAGCAACCTCCAGAGGGCGCGCTTCTCTGTGTGCTCGGGGCAGGCAGGATATCCCGGGGCCGGGCGGATGCCACTGTACTCCTCACGCATCAGGGCCCCGCTGTCCAGGTCCTCATCCGCCGCGTAGCCCCAGAACTCCGTACGGACCCGCCGGTGCATGAGCTCGGCGAGGGCCTCGGCGAGCCTGTCGGCCAGCGCCTTGACCATAATAGCGTTGTAGTCGTCGTTGTCTCTCTCGAAGCGCCGCGCGGCCTCGTCAGCACCGAACCCAGCGGTCACGGCGAAGAGCCCGATGTAGTCTTCGAGACCCGTGCTCTTCGGCGCGACGAAGTCGGCGAGGGAGCGGTTCGGGCGGCCTGGCGGCTTCTGTTTCTGCTGGCGCAGGAAGTCGAGGCTGGCGAGCACCTCATCGCGCGATTCGTCGGTGTAGACCTCTACGGAATCGTCTTCCAGGGCGTTCGCGGGGAAGAGGCCGAAGATGGCGCGGGCCGTGAGCCACTCCTCGGCCATGATGCGGTCGAGCAAGCCTTGCGCGTCGGCGAAGAGCTTGCGGGCTTCCTCGCCCTTCTCGGGATCGTCGAATATCTTTGGATGGCTGCCCTTTAGCTGCCAGGAGTGGAAGAAGGGCGTCCAGTCTATGTAGGGTCTTATATCTTGAAGGGCGTAGTCGTCGAAAGTCCTCACACCGAGAACGTTGGGCTTCGGCGGGTTGTAGCCTTCCCAGCCGATCTTCGTGCGGTTGGCGCGCGCCTTTTCCAGCGTCGTTATGGTGGTCTTCGAGCGGCGGCCCGCGTGCTTGCGGCGAACCTCCTCGTAGTCGGCGGCGATCTGCTCGGCGTAGCCCGCCTTGCGGCCTTCGCTCACCAGGTTCTGGACCACGCCGACGGCGCGCGAGGCGTCCTTTACGTGGATCACGGGCTGTTCGTAGCCAGGTGCGATCTTGACGGCCGTGTGCGTCTGGGAGGTCGTGGCCCCGCCGATGAGCAACGGTATGTCGAAGCCCTCGCGCTGCAGCTCCCTGGCATTGTGGACCATCTCCTCCAGAGAGGGCGTTATGAGGCCGGAGAGCCCTATGACGTCAGCGCCCTTCTCCCTAGCGGTATGTAGGATCTTGGCCGAAGGCACCATGACGCCGAGGTCTATGACCTCGAAGTTATTGCACTGCAGCACGACCCCGACGATGTTCTTCCCTATGTCGTGCACGTCGCCCTTGACGGTCGCCATCACCACCGTGCCGTTGGGCTTGCGGGCCTCACCCTGGGACGCCTCGATAAACGGGATGAGGTGGGCTACGGCCTTCTTCATCACGCGGGCGCTCTTTACGACCTGCGGCAGGAACATCCTGCCTGACCCGAACAGGTCCCCGACGACGTTCATCCCATCCATCAGCGGGCCTTCGATCACGTCGAGCGGACGTCCGGCCCCAAGGCGCGCCTCCTCCGTGTCCTCCTCGACGAACTCGGCTATGCCCTTGACCAGCGCGTGCTCGAGCCGCTTCTCGACAGGCCAGCCCCTCCATTCCCGCTCCTTCTCCTCCGATACCGTATCGTCCTGGTCGCGATACTTCTGCGCCAGGGCAAGCAGGCGCTCGGTAGAGTCGGAGCGGCGGTTCAGGACAACGTCCTCTACGGCCTCGCGCAGGTCCTCATCGATCTCGTCGTAGACGGCGAGCTGACCCGCGTTGACTATGCCCATCGCCAGGCCAGCTTTTACGGCGTGGTAGAGGAAGACCGTGTGGATCGCCTCCCGCACTGGCTTGTTGCCCCTGAACGAGAACGAGACGTTTGAGATGCCACCTGAGGTCTTGGCGTGGGGGAGGGCCTGCGAGATCTCACGCACCGCCTCGATAAAGTCAACACCATAGTTGTCGTGCTCCTCGATGCCGGTGGCGATGGCGAAGACGTTGGGGTCGAAGATGATGTCCTCGGGCGG
>JACCSM010000453.1 GCA_013698525.1 Rubrobacteraceae bacterium | reverse complement strand
CTTCGAGGGTCTTTCTGGCGTCGTACTTGTTGCGGTAGAAGCGGCGGTCGATAAACGCCTGGATGCGACGCCTGAGCGGGTTGAACAGGGCAGCTATCACGAGCGTGGAGATGACTATGGCGAGTTGGGGTTGTTGCTGTTGGCCCGTAAGCGCACGGAACACGAGCTGGGTCGTCGCAACCCCGCCGAAATACACCAGCGCCAACGTCGACGTGAGGGGACCGTAGACGAGGGTGCGGTTGATGATGATGTCTATCTCGTAGAGCCTGTAGCGGAAGATGGCTATGCCCACAGTCATCGGCAAGCTCACGAGGCCCACCACACTGAGTATGAAACTGCTCTCTTCCAGCCACCCTACGCCGGTCACGCCCGAGATAGTGCCGGTGAGGACGGAGCCGCCGATCAATACCACAATCACGTAGGCGAACCACTTCATCTGCTGGCGCTCGACCCCGCGCGACCTTCGGAAGCGCACCACCACCGACGCAACCGCCCCGGCGACCCCGGCGAGGAAAAGACCAGTGAGCGCACCGAATATAGGGAGGTCCCCGGGCTTGTCCAGTCCTTCGATCCCTATCGGGTTGGCGATCCCTTGACCGGGAACTTCCCACACCCGAATTATGTCCACGAGTGCCAGAAGGAGGACGATGCCTAACGTCGCGATCCCCCCTAGCACGGCGACCGGGAGCCAGCGACGGGAGAGCAACCGCCCGTCGGGGAAGAGCAGGGGCAGGTAGATGCCGGCCAACGCGAGCATCAGGAACCAGTAGCAATTTGCGACCCACGCGCCAAAGACGGCGAGGGCGTCGGGCCGACCTCGGGTGACCATCACGTAGGTGGCGTAGCTGCCACCGGCGTTGAAGATCGCCACCATCAGCCCGATCGCAGCCAGGATCCAGCCGATGGTGTTGGTGGGCCGCCTTACCACAAGCAGCGCCCCGACCACCGCGAAGGCACCGAACCCCACACTCAACATCACGCCTGTTACGTTAGCGACCACAGCGTCTTCGTCTACAACGCCGGCGCCAATTGTGAGTAAGTAGTAAGCGCAAGTGCCGGTGACGAACAAGGGAACGATCAGCCACCCCGCCACGCCCGCAACGAGGAGCAGAGCGCGACGACTCATCCCGCCGATTTCCTGCCCCTGTTCTCTCGTCCCTTCTGTCACAGCACCACTCTACAGCACTACCGTCTCCCAAGCGTTACGGCAAACGTTGCGAAGACAGTCCTATGACCCGAGTGGACGAACCTCCGAGAACACCTAGCGTACTGGACGCAAAGAAGCCGATCCTTGTGGCCTGATCTTCACAGGAGTAGGCGGCCTATTATCCCGTCGAGGACCTCGTCTACCCAGCCTATCAGGCCAAGGTCCGAGGTTAGGGAGCGCGGCGGGTCGGAGATGAGAGTGTCCCTGGAGATCAGGCGCCCGAAGTCCACCCTCACAGGACCGGTGCGCTTGGTCCTGCCATCGCCGAGGTAGAACTCTACGCCTGCGTATCGTTGCATCACGTCGATCAGCTCCTGGGAGAGTATCCCGTACCCGATGGTGGTCGGATGCACCCCATCCAGCGAGAACAGCCCGCCTTGCGTGCGTCCCTCGGGTCCCGTGGCAAAGAAACGGGAGTCCGGCTCGGGGGAGAGGTTCGCTAGTTCGGGAGGAAGCTCGTACTTACGCCACCATTCCGGCCTGGCCAGGGGATCATCGATGTAGCGGCGGGCGGCGAGCCGGTCGAGCTCACACTCCCCGAGAACGAGTGGGCCCTGCTCAGGCCGAACCCCCGCACGGTCAGCCGCGAGCTCCTGATGCGCCACGAATTCCAGCCCGCGACCACGCTCAATCTGCTCGCGGCGGCGTGGCTGCAGTTCATGATCCGGGACTGGTTCAGCCACGGGAAGAGCGAGAAGGAGAACCCGTGGGAGCTGGAGCTCGAGGAGGATGATCCCTGGACGCAGGAGCGCCCGATGAAGGTCGTGCGCACGCCCAGGGACCTGACCCGCCAACCCGACGATACTTCCCCGCCTACCTACATCAACACCCAGAGTCACTGGTGGGACGGCTCCCAGATCTACGGCAGCGACACGGGGACCCAGGAAAAAGTGCGCTCCAGAGAGGACGGCAAGCTGGTCGCCGGTCTGGACGGCCTGCCCCCGAAAGAGTTGATCTCCCAGGCTTCTGAGGAGCCTGGATTCTGGATCGGCCTGGCCCTGATGCAGACGATCTTCATGCTCGAGCACAACGCGATCTGCGACAGGCTGCGCGCCGAGTATCCTTCCTGGTCCGACGACGCTCTCTTCGATCACGCGCGGCTCATCAATGCGGCGCTGCTGGCGAAGATCTACACGGTCGAGTGGACAACAGCCATCCTCGGCCATCCCACCTTGCAGATCGGCATGAGGGCCAACTGGTGGGGAGTGGCTGGAGAGCGGATTCACAAGCTCCTCGGAAGAATCAGCCCCAGTGAGGTGCTGAGCGGCATCCCGGGCTCGTAAGCTGCTCCACCTTCCACCTGTGGAGTCCTTCGAAGAATTCGACCCGGCCTGGGTGGAGGAGCTACGGCGCGTCTACTACGATGAGATCGACAGGGTCGACCTCATGGTCGGCCTGTACGCGGAACCGAAGCCCGAAGGGTTCGGCTTCTCGGACATGGCCTTCCGCATCTTCATCCTCATGGCCTCCAGACGCCTCAACAGCGACCGCTTCTTCACGACGGATTACACCTCCAGGATCTACACCCAGGCCGGACTCGACTGGATCGACGCCAACGACATGTCGAGCGTCTTGCTGAGGCACTTTCCCGACCTTCTGCCTTCGCTCCGCAACGTCGAGAACGCCTTCGCCCCATGGTCGAGAGTAGGCTCCCGATGATGCCCCTCGATCCAGAGTACGGTCCGATGGTCTTTTACGGGAGGACGAATTAGGTGATGCAGATCGCGCCGGGAGTGTACAGCATGGACCAGAGCAAGGGTGGCCACGTGCACGCCTTCCTGCTCGACGAAGGCACGGCACTAACGTTGATCGACACGCTCTTCGATACGGACGCCAGGCGGATAATCGACCGGATCGGGAGCATCGGCCGGAGCGTGGAAGACCTGAAGCACATCGTGTTGACTCACGCCCACCGTTCCCACCTCGGCGGGCTGGCCACCCTGAAGGAGTTGAGCGGCGCAACCGTCTACTCACACGCCTGGGAGGCTGACATCGTCGCGGGTGAGCGCACCGCCCAACCGGTCACGCCGGTTCCGATGCGTCCCCTAAGCACCTA